>DATKTE010000307.1:0-3664 GCA_035531295.1 Alphaproteobacteria bacterium | reverse complement strand
CTCTAATGCGCTGGCTTCCCCTTCCCCTAAAAGGAGTCCGTGAAAGGTTATTAAATTCCTGGATGATGCAGAGTCGTCAGGTTCTCTACTCTATACCTAACAAACTTGAAGGTGTCTGGATTGCCACGGCCGCTTCGCGGCCTCGCAAAGACGAGCGGGGGACGTTTCCCACCATCGTCTTCGCGAGCACCCTTTGGGGGCGTGGCGATCCAGAAATAAGGTATTTTCAAGTATGAAGAGTATATTTGATTTTATCTCTCTAGAATAGACCCAGCAAAAGCTGGCGCGCCCGAAGGGATTCGAACCCCTGGCCTTTGCCTCCGGAGGGCAACGCTCTATCCAGCTGAGCTACGGGCGCATAAAAAGTAGTAAAGTCTGTAAGGGGGTTATATACTCTCATCAATTGAGATGCAAGGAGAGCTCTACATGGATGTTCTGAAGGAACCAATTGAGACAAAAGAGTCAGTCATTCGTTGTGATGGGGGAGGGGGCCAATTCGGCCATCCAGTTGTCTATTTGAATTTAGGCAAAGAAGGAAAAATAATTTGCCCGTACTGTAGTAAGTTTTATGTGAAAGTCTTACCCTATTCAACGATGGGAAAGAAAACCAAAGGTTTACGCCGCGTTTCTTGATAGATGAGATAAAGGCCACTTAAGACTAAGACAAAGGCGCCGATCATCACGAATGTATCGGGAATATCTCCCCAAACTCCATATCCAATCAGGACACCAAAGACGAGAATCAGATAATCAATTGGGCCAACAATTGAAGCTGGAGCAAGGCTGAACGCCCTTGTGATAGCCAAAAGGCCTGCGCCACCAATCAGTCCTGATACGGCAAAGAGTCCCCAATCTGAAAGGGAGGGGACTTGCCAGCAAAATGGCATAAAAAGAGAACTTAATAGAAAGCAAGCGACCAGAAACCAAAGGGAAAGAGAAAAGTCGCTTTCTTTTCGACTAATCTTTCGCCCCATTACAAGGCCGAGAGCCCACAGAAGACCTCCTACGAACGCGGAAAGACCTCCCAGGCTAAACACAGCGCTGCCAGGGCGCATCATAATAAGAACACCTGAAAATCCTATTAAAATGGCAATCCAGGCATGCTTTTCAATTTTCTCACCCAAGATAGGGATGGAAAAAATAGCCATAAAAAGGGGGGCTGTATAGGCAACCGCATAAGCATCAGCCAGGGATAGGGTTTTAAATGCATAAATGTAGCAAGGAAGGGAAAGAGCCATAATTGCGGCTCGGAGGGCATGATAACTTTTGTTGTCCGTTTTTAAACTCTTCCAGGATTCTTTTTGAAGGACAATTCCTAAAAGGGGCAGCCATGTAAAAAAAGAGCGACAGAACATGATTTGCATGGGATGGAAAGAGCTCGTCATCCATTTAACAAGGGCATCGTTAATACTATAAAGAGCAACAGCTAAAAACATAGCAGCCATTCCACGATATATGGGGTAAACTATCATTTTACATAATCCTATAGAAATACATTAGAAAATATGGAGATCAACGTGAAAAATTTCAAGGTCATTATACTTTTAATGAGTGTTTCGGGACTCACCATGGGCTGTGAAGATAGGAAAGTCATTGGACTTGCAAATCCTGCTTCTCAAAATTGTGTGAAAAAAGGCGGCACTCTGCAGATCACAAAGCGAGGAGATGGGGGAGAATATGGAATTTGTATTTTTGACGACAATCGTCAGTGTGAGGAATGGGCCTTATTTCGGGGAGATTGTCCCGTTGGGGGGCTTAAAATAACAGGTTATTTAACGCCCGAAGGAACCTATTGTGCATTGAAGGGGGGGACGGTTTTAGACAATGAAATGGTCTGCCACTTGCCTTCGGGTAAGAGTTGCCCGACTCAGGATTTATATGAGGGGAAGTGCTTGTAAAGGCTAACCCTTCATTTTACTTGCGCAACAATGGCCCAATGATCACTTAGCTTATCAAATAGTTTTACGGACTCTATCTGATACCCAGGTGTTGAAAATAAACCGTCAACGACCAATTGAAGATCGCCCGCCCTATGCAAAGTTTTATCAATCGTTGTTGTGACGTCTTGTGGAATATTATCCTTATATCGAGAAGCTATAGCATCAAAAATGGCTGTTCCGCGGGGTGCATTAAAATCACCACAAAGAATGAAATCAGGAAGAGGAGAGAGTAGCTTGAAAAGAATGTCTAAGTCTTGATGCTGTCTCTCAGTGGGTTGACCTTTTGGAGACCATGTAAAATGAGTATTGATCGAACGGTATAAGTGACCATTCTTCATAACTTCTGTTACTAAAATAGCTCTTGCCGTCTTTTCCGCGACCGTTTCAGGTTCGTCGTGTTCATGGATAAGGCGCAGATGGTCTTTTTCCCCTCTGTAATAGGCACTATAACTGCTAAGAATGGGTAAGGCTGAAAATGTCACGATCGCACTGCTTTGTGAGACTCCGTTACGTTGCATACTGTTTACCAGGGTAGATACGCTTTTCATCTTAAGGGTGGATTCAAGAGCAGGGATATCTTTGACTAGAACCTCTTGTAGCAAAATGATATCGGCTTCCTGCGTTTTGAGAAAAGGAATAATGCGATCAAGATGTCGATCAAATTCAATATTTAAGCAGATTATTTTTAAAGAGGAAGGTTGCATCTTTTGTTCCATTTTTCAACCGATAATAGACTGAAATCTTAACACCGGACATATTTAAAAAATTCTTATAATATAATAGCTTACATCGCCACGTTTGTCATCCTCGCGAAGGCGAGGATCTAGAAGTTATACCATTTATAAGAAATAAATATCATAAATAATTCTGGATTGCTTCGGAGCAAAGCTCCTCGCAAAGACGAGAGGTGGATGTTTCGTACAGTCGTCTTCGCGAGCCCCCATTGGGGGCGTGGCGATCCAGAAACATAACATCACTTATTTATGATAAATGGTATAAATTAATCTAACCACACGGCGTCATCAACTATGTTGTAAGAAAGAAAATTCAGGCAAGGTCAATGGCTTAAGTTTTGCATTAGCAATGACAATGATTTTGCGCATGAGAGCGGTGAGAGCGACCATTTTCTTTTTTCCATTAGAGATAAGTTTTTCATAAAAAGCTTTCAAAGGAGAGTTTGACCGGCGTGCAGCCATAGCTGCCATAAAAAGAATGTTCCGCACTTGCACTCGACCGCCTTTTGTTTTGCGATAGCCAACTTTCTGTCCACTTTCGAATGGATAAGGAGCCAAGCCACAGAGGCTTGCGATTTGACGCCGATTGAGATGTCCGAGCTCGGGCAAGTGTGCTTGGAGGAGAGAAGCGACGACTGGTCCCACGCCTGGGATTGTTTCCAAGACTTTTTGTTGAGCTGACAAAACCGGATTTGAAGAAATGATGGTCTCAATCTCTTGAGTGAGAGAAGAGATTTGTTGGGTGAGGGTTTGAATGAGGAGTTGGCAGCTTTCAAAAACCCAAGGATCACATTGAGGACTTTTGAGACGATTTTTTTCTTGAACAAGCATTTGGTTGAGGTCATGCCTGCGTTGAGCAAGAGCTGCAAGCTTGAGCCTTTGTGGTTCTTGTTTTTGAAAGAGAGGAAGGGATTCATATCTTTCATACCCATAAAGAGCGAGAGCGAGTGCATCTAGCGCATCAGACTTTCCCTTTTGTCCCCAAGAACG
>DATKTE010000306.1:0-2963 GCA_035531295.1 Alphaproteobacteria bacterium | reverse complement strand
TTTGACGTTGTGAATCCTAATGCTCCGAAGGGCGGTGAGTTAAAGCATGCCGTTGTAGGAACCTACGATACCCTTAATCCCTTCATCCTTAAAGGAACAGCACCTGTTGGCCTTCGGGATGCAACCTTTGAAAGCCTTCTTGCGCGCTCACCTGATGAACCCTTCAGCCTGTATGGGCGCGTCGCAGAAAGTCTTGAAATAGCCCCAGATCGTTCCTGGATTGTCTTTAACATCAACCCAAAAGCAAGATGGAACGATGGAACCCCCATTACCGCAAAAGACGTCGCTTTTTCATACCATACGTTTGTAGAACACGGCACACCCAATCAACAAATGACTTACAAAAAAGTAGAAAAGATTGACGTTTTGAACGACCATAAAATCAAATTTTCGTTTAAAAAAGTTGATGGAAAATATGACGCTGAAATCCCGCTTATCATGGGCGGAATGCCTCTTATCGCAGAGCATGACCTTAAGGGAAATGATTTTGAGAAAACAGGCCTTACCCCCCTTTTAACAAGCGGCCCTTATAAAGTTGCAAAAGTTGAACCAGGACGCACCATCATTTACAAAAGAGATCCCAACTATTGGGGCAAAGATCTTCCCGTTAACAAGGGCTCGTTCAATTTCGACACCCTTCGCTTCGATTATTACAAAAATGCAACTGTTGCCTTTGAAGCTTTTAAGGCAGGTGATGTGCATATGCGAGAAGAGTCGGACATGGGAAAATGGGCCCAAAATTATAATTTCCCAGCGATGCAAAAAGGCCTTGTTCAGCGAATCGAAATCCCCCATCAGCACCAGGTCGGAATGCAAGCCTTTGTCTTCAATACCAGGCGCGATCTATTCCAAGATCCTCGAGTCAGACGCGCTTTTGCCTATATTTTTGACGCTGATTGGGTGAATAAGACATTGTTTCATGGGGTTTTGACGCGCACCACAAGTTTTTTTGACAACACGGATCTTGCAGCAAAAGGTATGCCTCAGGGTAAAGAATTAGCGCTATTGGAACCTTTCAGAGCGCAATTGCCAAAGGAAGTGTTTGAAGAAGCCTATACCCTACCAACCTTTGAAAAAGGAGGTCGGGAGAACCTAAAAATTGCACGAGAGCTTTTGAAAGAAGCGGGCTGGATCACAAAAGGAGGCAAGCTCGTTAATGAAAAGACAGACAAACCCTTTCGTTTTGAAATCCTCTTGAATGTCCCAGAGAATGAAAAAGTTGCTCTTGCGCTTGTGCGGAATCTAAAACAACTCGGAATTATTGCAACCGTCCGGACAACTGATGCCGCCCAATATGAAAATCGCCGGGTAAACATGGATTTTGATATGATTATGCATTTCTGGGGACACACCATGTCGCCAGGGCAAGAGCAGGCATTTTACTGGAGTTCAAAAGCAGCAGATGAGCCTGGAACCCGGAATTACCCTGGTATCAAAAGCCCTGTCGTGGATACCCTATGCAATACCATTACGAGCGCGAAGGAGCGCGAAGAATTGGTGTCAGCTGTGAAAGCCCTGGATCGTGTCCTTTTATGGGGGCATTATGTAATTCCGCTTGGGCATCGAACGAAAGATTGTGTTGCTTATTGGAATAAGATTGAACATCCCCCCTTGGGGCCGACGGGATTGCCTAACATTCATACCCTATGGGCAAAGGATGGGAAGTAGGGGATATTTACAATACTGACCCATCTGTGTCATCCTTGGCAAGAAATGCTTTGTTTTCCAAAGGAAAATATTAGCATTTCTTGGCCGAGGATCTCTTTGGCAACAAGATCCTCGGGTCAAGTAAAGCCATTGTTTTTCTTACGAAAAACAAGCCTTTTCTAGCCCGAGGATGACACGCGTGGAGTGAGAGGTAGGTTTATAAGCAACATGAAACAGGCACAACCACAATGACGAACAATAAAAACCACCCCTTTCATCTTGTCGCCCCTAGCCCTTGGCCCTTTGTAGGATCCATTGGCGGATTGGTTTCTGCCATTGGGCTTGTTCTTCTCATGCACCATCATGGTTTTTATGTTCTGCTAATGGGGCTTGCGATTGTTCTTTTCACTATGGTTGGATGGTGGCGAGATGTTATCCTTGAATCAGAAGACACCAAAACCTACACCACACCTGTTCAATTTGGACTGCGAACGGGGATGGCTCTTTTCATTACGTCTGAAGTCATGTTCTTCGTGGCCTTCTTTTGGGCCTTTTTTAATGCCAGCCTTTTTCCGCCAGAATCCATAGGAAGTATATGGCCACCGAAAGATATTCACCCACTCGACCCCTTTGATTATCCTTATTTTAATACATTAATTTTATTACTTTCAGGAACTACAATTACCTGGGCACATCATGCGCTTTTAGCCAACCATTCGAAGGATGTTTTGAAAGGAATTGCAGCCACTGTCGTATTAGGCCTTATTTTTACTTCCGTCCAAGCCTATGAGTATGCTCATGCAACCTTTGCTTTTAAAGGCGGCATTTATTCCTCGACCTTTTATATGGCAACTGGTTTTCATGGGGCACACGTCATTGTTGGAACCCTCTTCTTGATTGTCTGCTGGTTCCGAGCACGCCTCGGTCAATTCACCCCCGATCGCCATGTCGGCTTTGAAGCTGCTGCTTGGTACTGGCATTTTGTCGATGTGGTCTGGCTTTTCCTCTTTGTCAGCATCTACTGGTGGGGATCAGGGCTTTAGTATTGTTCTCCAGCCCTGATCTTCACTAAAAATTAACCTTAATTCTCTAAAATTTAGAGTACGTTTAACGAGGGGAGACTAGATCATGACCGCGCAACATTCCGAAGCACACAGACGCTTAGAAAATTTTAAACCAGAAGACATTAAAAGCCTTGTTCAACAACAAGGAAAAATAAAGGAAGGCGACAAAGAATTTACATTGAAAGACCCATCCCCAACAGACCCGACTCTTCAAGCCATTATTTATGATCCACATCTTGAAATCAAGTCTAT
>DATKTE010000305.1:0-9445 GCA_035531295.1 Alphaproteobacteria bacterium | reverse complement strand
CCCAATCCCCGCTATAGTTCACTTGATCACAATCGGGTGGAGCTATGGCCGGGGTTTATAACATCCCATCAGGATATTCCTTTTTAGAAAGTCTCGCAAAGGGGCTATTTCGCATGGGTGAAGAGAATCCCTTTCATTTGTGTCGAACCGAGGTATACCTTCCCACAAGACGTGCATGCATTGAAATAAAACGCGCCTTCATGCGCCAAGGGCGCGGTCAGTGCATGTTGCTTCCCAAATTGTCCCTATTAGGAGACCTTGATGAAGATGAGGAATACTTAAACTCTCCTGAAGATGAACTCGACTTAAAGCCCCTCATTCCTCCTTTTAAACGTGTTGGACTTTTGGCGAGCCTCATTCAAGAATACACAAAAAAATCTGGGGTTCTTTCCTCACCGCTTATCTCTCTGAAACTTGCTAAAAGCCTATCCAAACTTATGGATCAAGCTTCTATTGAAAATGTACCCTGGGAAGGTCTCATCCACCTTGTTCCGTCAGAATTTGCGAACCATTGGCAATTAACCCTTAATTTCCTTGAGATTATCACGACCCATTGGCCCAAGATCATTGAAGAGAAAGGATTTGTAGAACCCTATACGCGCCATCGCCAAATGGTGGATAGTTTGCTCTCTCGTTGGCAAGCGACTCCGCCTCAACACCCCATTATAGCCGCTGGATCGACGGGAACCATGCCAGCTACAGCCCGTCTTCTGCAAGCCATTGCTAAGTTACCCCAAGGGATGGTCATTTTACCTGGGCTTGATACGCGCTTAAGCACGGAAGAAACAGAAACTCTTTCTTCCTGTCATCCTCAGTATGCCCCTACCCGGTTTCTCCAGAAGATGGGTCTCCTCCCGGCTGAAATTTCGTGTTGGCCTGGACTTGAAGAGCAGAACGAAGGTGACATCCCACGTGCCCGTCTTTTCGCAGAAACGTTGAAAACATCATTTAGTTTGAAGGGACCTTCTCCTGCCCAAGCTCTTGAAGGAGTCTTCCTCATTCCTTGCGCCTCTCCCCAGGAAGAAGCCCTAGCGATTGCTGTTCTCCTGCGCCAACAGCTCGAAATCCCGCATCAAAAAATTGCGCTGATTACCTCCGACTTAAAGCTCGCTGAACGGGTCACATGGGAACTTAAAAGATGGGGAATTCAGATCGACAGCTCTTCCGGAGAACCTCTCGATCTCACGCCACCTGGTGTCTTTTTAAATCTCTGCGCCGAATTTGCAGCAAACCCATCAGATCAAGTAGCTCTTTTGTCCCTTCTCAAGCATCCCCTTTTCCGCATGGGAAAGCAAGCAGGGATGCTCCGATCTGACATCAGGCAGTTTGAGAAAATGGTGCTGAGGAAGGATTCAAATCAAATGCCTCCTTGGCTTCAGGAATTCAATACCCTCACACACGCATTCATCGACATAAAAGAAGCTTCTTTTGAAGAGCTTCTTAACACCCATTGTAAGCTGGCCGAACAGCTTTCCACTGATGCTGAAGGTGTATGCCAGCTTTGGAAAGGGGCTAAAGGAGAAGCCGTTAGAGATTTTACTGCGAATTTAAAAGACGCCTCCGGTGACTTTCCTCCCCTATCTCTTAAGGATTATCCTCCCCTCCTTAAGGAAATGTCCCACGGTCAAACTATTCGATTCCGCCCTCAGAAACATCCACGCCTTGCTATTCTTGGACCCATTGAGGCCCGGCTCTTTCATGCAGACGTCATGATTTTAGGCGGGCTTAATGAAGGAAACTGGCCACCCGAAATTGATGTAGATCCTTGGCTCAATCGTCCTATGCGAAAAGAGATGGGGTTTCCATCTCCAGAAAGACGAATTGGACTTTCCTCCCATGACTTCGGACAAGCTTTTGCAAGCCCTAAAGTTTATTTAACACGGGCCCTAAAAGTCGATGGAACACCCACACTTGCCTGCAGATGGCTGGAACGCCTTGAAGTTTACTTGAAAGCTTGGAAGCTTGAACTCAAGCAAGAGTCCCGCATTCTGGAATGGGTAAGGCAATTTGACCAACCGGAAGTGCAAGAAATTCAACTACCGCCACTCCCAATGCCTTCTGTAAAGTCGAGACCGCGGCGTCTTTCCGTAACTCAAATTGAAACATGGATGCGCGATCCTTATGCCCTCTATGCGCGTCATATTCTTGGACTTTTACCGTTAGATCCCCTCAATAACCAAGTAGACGCTTCTGATCGGGGCACGCTGATTCACAATGCATTGGATCAGTTTTTTAAAATTTGTCCTGATCCTCACCATAAACATGCTTTAGATATCCTGCTAACTATTGGGAAAACCCTCTTTGAACCTTTTGAAAAGGATCCGTCTGTCAAACTTTTTTGGTGGCCGCGTTTTTGCCATTTAGCTCGTTGGTTTATTGAAAATGAGAAATCAACACGCCTTAATGGAACGCAAACCTTCACAGAAGTGCGTGGAAAACTAACCCTTGAAACGCCCCTGGGTCCTTTTGAGTGTACGGCAAAAGCTGATCGGATTGATCTTTTACCTGATGGACGTCTCCGTATTCTTGATTATAAAACAGGAAGCCCACCAACGGATCAGGACGTACAGCTTGGCTTTTCTCCTCAACTGCCTCTCGAAGGAGCAATAGCGTTGCAACAGGGGTTTGAAGGCATCCCGGCCGCCTCCATAGAAAGCCTTCAGTTTTGGTGGCTTAAAGGGGATGCTAAGGGCGGAGTCATTAAAACACTATCCGGAGACCCTTTCGACCTTTCTATGAAGGCCCTTGCAGGGCTGGAGAGGATGATTCTTTTATTTGAAGAAGAGAAAACACCTTACCCAGCGCGCCCCATCCCGGGAAAAGGGCTTAAGTACAATGATTACGCCCATCTTGCGCGCCTTCAAGAATGGGGGAGACTCTAGTGCCCCATCAGATCGCCGCGAAATCACAACGCTTGGCTGCTCATCCACACCATTCGGCTTGGGTCGCAGCTTCCGCGGGCTCTGGGAAAACTAAGGTATTAACGGATCGCGTTCTCAATCTTCTTCTTGAAGGCTGCCCTCCGGAGCGTATTCTGTGCCTTACTTTTACCAAAGCAGCAGCCGCTGAAATGGCCAATCGTGTGCGGATGAGGCTGGGAGAGTGGGCAATTTTATCTGAAAACGAGCTTCAAAAAACCATTGAAAATCTGCAAGATTCTGCCCCTTCCTTAGAAAAATTAGAACGGGCGCGAGCCCTTTTCAGCTTAACGCTTGATACGCCCGGTGGTCTTAAGATTCAAACAATTCATAGCTTTTGCCAATCCCTTTTGAAGCGTTTCCCCCTGGAAGCAGGGCTTACTCCCTTCTTTGAAGTAGCCGATGACACAGAACAACGTAGACTCATTAAAAAAGCCTCTCAAATTGTACTCGAAAATCCGGCTCTTCGTAATTCCCTTCATGAGCTCATTCTTCGGTTTAGTGAATCCACGCTCGAAGAGCTAAATTCCTTTATTTTACAGATGCGAACCTCTTTTTCAACGTGTGCCCCTCAAGAAATTGATGAAACCCTTCAAACCATAAACCTTACAAAAGAAGAACTTTTAAAATCTCTATTCAGAAATATTCCTGAGGAAAATCTTAGAAAAGGAATTCCTCTTCTTGAGAATGGAAGCCCCACGGATCTGACGCGAGGAAAAGATCTTGCCTATTTCTTAAGCCTTTCTGAAGAGGAAAAGATTAAAAATTATGAAAATTATCTCGCCATTTTCCTAACCCAACAAGGCGAAAAGAGGGCGCGTCTTTTAACCCAAAAGATTGCCATTTCATCTCCAGATCTCAAAGATCTTTTAGAGGAAGAAGGGCTTCGACTCGAAAACTGGATGGAAAGAGCTAATGCCTTGGAAATATCTATCGTTTCCAAAGCCTTTCTGCACTATAGCCTCGTGTTTTTAGAAGCCTATGAATACCTTAAAAAAGCTCAATCCCTTTTAGATTATGACGATTTAATTCTAAAAACGGTTGCTATCTTAAAGAATCCAGGGTGCCACTGGGTCCTTTATAAGCTTGATGGAGGGCTAGACCATATTCTGGTTGATGAAGCTCAAGACACGAACCCTGCCCAATGGCAAGTTATTCGTACCATCGCAGAAGAGTTTTATGCTAATGCGGCGACAGATCCACGCAATCGCACCCTTTTTATCGTGGGGGACGGTAAGCAGTCTATTTATAGCTTTCAAGGAGCAGATCCCAGCGTTTTTGCTCAAATGCAGCATGACCTGAAGGTATTTGCTCTAAATTCTGGGAAAACGTGGGAAGATATTGATCTAACCGTCTCCTTTCGCTCAACTCCTGAAGTTCTGGCAATTGTTGATGCTGTGTTTGCAGCCCACCCTCTCACATCCTTGCCTCTTCAGCATCTCCCCTTTCGAAAAGAAGCCCCAGGACACGTGGAACTCTGGCCTCTATTAAAGGATAAGGAAGAGGCCTCACTCGAGCCTTGGCAACCTCCTGTTATTCAAAAGACACCAGACTCTCCTCAAAAGCGACTTGCACAATTGATGGCCAAGACGATTCAGGGGTGGCTTTCAGGGGCTGGTCCTTTGTCAAAACCTATTTTTCCTGGAGATATCCTTATCCTTGTGCGCCGGAGGACAGCTTTTGTTGATACCCTTATCCGAACTCTTAAAGATCATGACATCCCTGTTGCAGGTATTGACAGACTTTGGCTTCTTGAAGGAATCGGTATCCAGGATCTTCTTAAAATCGCTGATTTTTTGCTTCTTCCTGAAGATGATCTTACCCTCGCAACCGTATTAAAAGGGCCTCTTTTCGGCCTTTCAGAAAAAGATCTTTTCACCCTTACCAATAATCGAGAAAACACATCGCTGTGGCAACGCCTTCAAAAACATAAGGAATTTCAGTCGGTCACATCCCTTTTAAATGACCTTCTCTCCCGTACGGATTTCTTAAGCCCTTTTGCCCTATTTAGTACAATATTGGGACCTCTTGAGGGGAGGAAAAAATGGCATGCCCGCCTAGGGCCAGAAGTCTTAGACTCTTTGGATGAGTTTTTAAATCTTTGCTTGCTCTTCCAAGACAAAAAGACCCCTTCCCTGCAAGGCTTTCTACATTGGGTTTCCCAAGAAATTATTGAACTCAAGCGCGATCTCGATCAAAGCAATCAGGTCCGGGTGATGACCGTTCATGGGTCAAAAGGGCTCCAAGCACCAATTGTTTTTCTTCCCGATACAACTCAGCCACCGTTGAACATTGCGCCTTTTGAATTTCATAGCCAAGCCTTACTGTGGTTGCCACCGGCTGTTAAAGATATCCCGCTCACAAAGATGCTCAAGCAAAGCTTGCGAGACAAGCAACAAGAAGAATATCTCCGCCTTCTCTATGTTGCTTTAACGCGTGCGGAAGATGCTCTTTATATTTGCGGGTGGGAGGATAGTCATCAGGAAACCTGGTATAATCTTGTCCAAAAAGGACTTCAAAAAATAGGAGAGGCGATCGATTTTGATTTCTCACCTCATCATGATTTGCAAGGAACTGGATGGCGCCTTTCTTCAATTAAAGAAAACGAAGTTCCCTCTCATGAGCCAAAAAAAACACCTCCTTTCCTTCTGCCGCAATGGCTGAAAACGCCGCCGCCTTTAGAAACATTGCCTAAACTCTTAAGGCCCTCGGAAAGTGAAGACGAGGAAGACTTTGGACCTTCTGCTTTTGGAGCCTTTGGAACACAAAGGGGTGTTCTTATCCATAAATTACTAGAGATTCTGCCCAGCGTTGAAGAAAATTTAAGGGAAAGAGTAGCCTCTCGCTTTTTAGAAAAAGAGAATATACCAGAAGATATAGCCATTGAGATGATTCAAAGTGTTCAAAGGGTTTTTAAAGCTTATCCTGATCTTTTCATTGCGCATTCTCAAGGAGAAGTTCCTTTTATGGGAAAGCTGGGGGAGGATCTTTTTTCGGGACAAATCGACCGCCTTATCATCAATGAGGACCATATCCTTCTCATAGATTACAAAACTCACACCCATGTTCCAGAACTCTTAGATAAAATTCCAAAGACCTATATTAAGCAAATGGCTATTTACCAAGCTGCCTTGAGACAAATTTATCCGCAATTCCCAATTTGGTGTGGAATTTTGTGGACCCATTTGCCTCGCCTTGACATCTTGCCAGAGCCTTTGTTGAAAAAATTCACACCTTCAATTGACGAAAATTGGGGAAAGGCTTACACTATAAGAAATGAAGCTCGATAGAAAAGGAATTAATTAATGGCAATTTTAAAGGTAACAGACACTTCTTTCAAAAAAGACGTCATGGAATCAGAAAAGCCTGTCCTGGTTGACTTTTGGGCTGAATGGTGCGGACCTTGCCGTATGATTGCGCCAGTTTTAGATGAGGTTGTTCAAGAGATCGGGGATGAAGCCGTTATTGCAAAATTAAACATCGACGAAAGCCCTGAAACACCTGCTCTATTAGGTATTCGGTCTATTCCCACACTCATGCTTTTTAAAGACGGAAAAGTCGTAGGAACCAAAGTCGGTGTTCAATCAAAATCCGCACTCGTAGACTGGATTAAGTCCGCCTAACCTATGTTTCTTGCTTTACTACGATACAAAGTTCCTCGTGAAGAATTAGACGCCCATCTGCCGGCTCACACTGCTTTTTTAGAAGAAGGCTATGCCAAAAATGATTTTATTGTTTCTGGGAGAATGATGAATGATAAGGGTGGGGTCATTCTCTCTCCCATAACCCGTCGAGGAGAATTTGAACAGCTTTTAAAAAATGATCCCTTTATGGTACACGATCTCGCTGATTACGAGATCATTTCCTTTGATCCTTCCCGCTTTCACCCAGATTTTGCACCTTTTATTAGAGAACTTGAAAGAGAAGTTATTGAACTTCTTCCCTACACTCCTGAGTGGGAAACACTTTTTCAAGCAGAAGCGACACGCATCAAACATGCTTTGGGTGATACCCTTTTAGACATCCACCATATCGGCAGCACTTCCATTCCTGGGACCCTTGCCAAACCCATTGTTGATATGCTTCCCGTTGTTAAGGACATTCATGTCGTTGATCGTTTAACCCCTTCCCTGCAAGCCCTAGGCTATGAAGCTAGAGGTGAATTTGGCATTCCAGGCCGGCGATTTTTTATGAAAAGGGAGAAGGGCAAACGGACATTTAATGTTCATATCTTTGCAGAAGGCCATCCGGATATTGAGCGCCACCTCCGCTTTAGGGACTATTTAAAAAACCACCCAGATGATGCTGATTCTTATTCACGATTAAAAAAAGATCTTGTCAAACAATCTCCCGATGATATAGAGCGATATTGTTGGGGAAAAGAAGACTTTGTTAAAGCTATTGAGCTAAAAGCTTTTCTTTGGCGTTAGCTTTAATCAAGGATGAATCATGACCAATCTTTTTATTCTTCCCACCCGTTTAGGGGACGCAATTTTTACAACCGGCGTCATTGATAAATATAAAGATGAGCCTTGCATTATTGTCGCAACGCCACTCACAGCTCCCCTTTTTGCTGATCTCCCTAATCTTAATAAGTTGATTATTATGGGGAAAAAACCATGGAAAGCACATTGGATCAACTTGTGGAAAGAAACCCGTGGAACCTCTTGGAATCGTATCATTGATTTGAGAGGCTCAGCCCTATCCTATCTTCTTAAGGCACAAGAACGCTATATATGGAAACAACCCCTCCAGCGCCCTCATAAAGTCCTACAAATAAGCCAATGTATGGGCTCTCAAGAACCCTTGTCCCCTACCTTGTGGTTTTCTGAGGAGCGCCTGGCGCGTACAAAGTTAAACCGCCCTACTCTGGCTGTTGCTCCTGTTGCGGGTTGGATTGGCAAGCAGTGGCCTATCGACAATTTTATCACGCTTTTGAGTGAATTTTGTAAAAATAATCCAGAGGCCCAAATCGCTTTTTTTGCAGCTCCTAATGAACGAGAACAGGTAGAATCCCTCCTCAAGGCTCTCCCCAAGGACCAGTGCTTAAATACCATCGGAGGGCATCTTTTGGACTCAGCATCCCTTATTAAATCTTCTCGCCTTTTTATTGGCAATGATTCAGGGCTGCTACATTTAAGTGTGGCAGTCGAAACACCAACGATTGCTCTTTTTGGCCCCTCTAATGATAAAATCTATGGTCCCTGGTCAGCAAAAACGCCTTCACCCCACCGTGTGCTGCGCGCCATGCCTTTGCCTAAGAAAAAGATCATCCAAACACCTGAAGATACGACTTGTTATATGACGGGCCTTTCCGTTGCAGAGGTTCAAAAATCCTTAAACGAGATGTGGGAGCAGAACAAGCCTCAATTATGTTGAGCGCTTCCTGACCCTGGCTCTTCCTTTTTTGTGTTTGAATTTAGATTGCTTGGGGTATTTTTAGTCTTCTTTTTCCGATTTCTCTTTTTCTTTTTTGGCTTTGCTTCCTCTGTTGTTTTCTCTTTAAGCTCGCATTGCTTATCAAGCTCATCTTTCTTTTGTTTAATGTCTCTTAAACCGGTCTCGAGAATTCCAAGGATTTCGAAAGGCTTTCTATAAGACTCTCGATAGTTGTGATTTTGAGGAATAAAACGGCCACCATGAGCCTGCCCGATTTCCCATTTTATAGATCTACCCTTTCGAAAGCTTAGTTTAAAAACAGGATGGGTACCATGTTGTCCTGTACATTCCACTTTTTCAAAAACAGTTGGGTTTGAAAGAACCAAGTCTTTTAAAAGATTCAGGTATTCATTTAATTCTAACTTCTCGCAGCGTATGAGCCTTTCTAAAATATCTGGATCATTGACATAAAAGATGGCCTGCGAAGACCTTGTTTCCGCAGACGTTTCAGTTTTTTCAAGAGTTTCAATTTCCTTTTCTTTTTCTTTTTCTTCAGAAACTTTATGGGTTTTTATTTTCCTAGGTTCCTCGCCTTTGCGATATTGAGACTTATATCCGCCAGGAGGAAGAGGAGGTTCTGAAATGAATGAAGAGACTTCCTCAAGGTCAGGAGCTTTAATAACTTGATACAAAGAAAGACCACGAACAAATGCTAGATTTGTCGTGTCAGTGATATTTTCCTTCCTTGGAGCTTTCAATTTATTACTTTTATTAACTTGTCTTCTATTCCTTCCTTTCCTGCGTTTATTTTCTTCCTTCATCAAATTAGATTGTTGAGAGAAAAGGTGTTCGGATAAAAACTGATCAAAGTCACTTTCTGGTAAAGAAAAGAAAGGATGTTGCCACCTGGGGAAAAATTCAAGAAAAGGATTAACAACATCTTGGATAATTCTAAGTAAGTTATATTGTAAGATAAGGTTTCCTATTCTGTACCTATAGAAAGATGTATACTGAAGAGAATCTTCAGCTAGGAAACTGGTTCCAAGGCTCAAATCTTCATTTAAAATCTGAATATTTTTTGAAAAACATTTTAGTTCCTTAATGAAAGTACTAAATTCTTCGTTATAATACTTTTCTTGAAGTTTTAG
>DATKTE010000304.1:0-2884 GCA_035531295.1 Alphaproteobacteria bacterium | reverse complement strand
CGGTTCGCCATATCACGGGCATAGCAATAATCACACCCATAAAGGCAGCCTGTCACTGGTGACCAACTCCATTTAGCCCAAGAAATTCTGTCTTCTTCACCCTGATAATTAAATTTAGCCTTACTCATAGCCCTTCTTGTGGTTAATGCACCCAAAAACACAAGATGTTGTGTGTTCGTAGAAAAATAGTATTAGCTGACTAATGACATAGTGTTAGGATAGTAATACCACCGATGGCAATTTGAAGGCAAAAAAATAGTGTCATTTTGCCATACGTGGTCAAATAAGGGGAAAAAATATATTATTCCTTATTCCCATCTTTCAATGCGCAGAGTTGTTTACAGAGTTCCCACTTCTCAGGATTTTTCATTAATATAACCAGGGTCTCTTCTTGTGATCGCAACCATGCATCAAACTTAAATTTGTCCTTCTGTTCTTCCGTGAACTTTTGTCCTGACATGCTCTCAACCTCCTGGGGGGTAATTTGCAGCGGGCTTAAAAGCCTTAAAAAATAAGGCGCCGTCAAATTTCGAGCTGGCTTATCGCTTTTAACTCCAGCCTTAGATTCTATCCAACTCCGCGAGAATTCAGCAAAACGTTGCCTTCCAATGCCGGATTTAACCATCCACTCACCTTTGTTCAGGCCAAGCGATTGAGCATGCTGCCATAGGACTGAAAAATACTGGTTAAAATTAATTCCTTCTTTTTTTGCTGACATGGTTTGGGAAGGTATCATAGATTACCACCCGTGTCAATTAAAAATATTTATTTCCATGGGTGGTAAAATAAAGCTTGACAGATATTTCCACCTATGGTAAATTGCTTTTAAAATCGAGGTGGAGAATGGCAATTAACCTTTTAAATGAAACGGAGGTACACAGAATGCAAGTACTTACAAAAGACTTGTTACCGAACCCGTATCGAAAGATGGAGAAATACCATTTACAGCCAGAGCGATTGAATGCTCTGGCCAGATCCATCCGGGATACATCCTTTTGGGATAATATTTTAGCCCGGCCAAATCCTGATGGGAGCGGAACTTACCAGATTGCATACGGCCACCACAGGCTCGAAGCTGTGAGGCTGTGCAATATCAAGGAAGTAAACATTCCAGTCAAAGAATTGAGCGATACCCTCATGGTCAAGATCATGGCTAATGAGAATCAGTCTGACTGGCACATGGACACGGCGGTCATGAACCAGACTATTTGGGCGGTGCAGGATTTTATCAGGGATGAAATTCGGGCTGCCCATAGTGTGCAGGGCATTAAGATTGATAAAGCTACATTAAGTAAGATTCAGTTAGGTAGTACAGTAGGTCGACCAATTTTAGTACAATTTTTGGGTAGTTCTTGGGCACATCGCATTGAAACCGCCCTTGAGCTCCGCAAACTGGAAGATGAAACAAGCGAGGACTACAGGCCGGGATTATTGGAAGCCACTGAAGAAATCAAGACTCCATCCATAGCCAAGGAATTCGCAAAAGCCGCCAGAGATTACGAAATCCCCAAAGAAGATTACAAACCTTTAGCCAGAAAGATTCAAGGTAATGGCACCAAAACAAAACCAAAAATGAGCGCCCGGGAAGCAGTGAAAACAGTCCGGGACAATCGACCCAAATTGAAACCTCTCCCAGGTCGTGACAAGCTCATCGAAAAGATCGAAAAAATGATGAGTGACGTTGACGACGCGATCAGTTCAGCTACCAATAAAATGTGGTGGGCGAACCAAGAACTTAAACGGTTAAACGTTGAAGAAATTGGAGGCCTGCAGGCGGCATTTGCCATGGAGACTTTTTCAAAACATATCCGGGTTTTTGAAGATCATGTGAAATTCTTTGGTTTTACTTTGAGAAATTTCACTAATCAAAAATCCATAGGTGGAGGTGATAAATAATGGGAAATGGAAATGATAAATATGCCACATTGGAAAAAGCCAGCCTTTGTGCCGATACTATCTTGATGAAAATGCCACTAACCCCAGAAGGGAAAGAAATCCCGTGGGACGAATGGTGGAATGAATATATTGTCCCGAATGATAGTGATCCTGAAATGAACTTTGAGAATCATCGGCATGTAATCAAAAACCTTATTAATAAAGAGTTCCTTGCGAGGGGCAAATCAAACAGATTATTTGTCTCTTATTTGAAGGGAGTATATATGCTCGATGGCAAGACAGCCGTTTCTTCCAAACTGTTTTTAGCAAGGATGAAAAAACAAGCAAGTATTGAGAATACTTCAAAGCAGAATCTTTTTGAATTGTCACAATCCGAAGGATTATTGATAGAAGATAGCCGGATGTTACAAAATGTCGAGGGCCATATTGACAGCCATATGTCTTTATTCGCTGGTGTTATAGGAAGAATGAGATCACTTCCAAGGTTAGTAAAAATACAAGCGTTACGTTATTTTGGCGTCGAAGTAGATTAATCCTTTATCGACTGCCCTTCTCGCCAGTTACAGACAAAAGGTCGAAAACAGCGGTTGTGGCGGTTGAAAAAACTCCGGAATCCCACGCCTTGAGATACCAGGTCAATAATAGCACCTTGGTCAGTGAGGATAGGGATAAAAGGGAAAAGCAGAGATAGAAAGTAAAATATTTTATGGTTCGTGAGGATTAGTCCACGAACAGGCAGGAGAGGTATGCTCATAAGAAGAAAATAAAACCGCTTAACCTTTTAACCCTTTTCATTTTTCTCCTCCTAAAGCTGGCAGGAAGAGCGGGTCTAAGCCAAGCAGATAATGCCCTCGGGAGGCGAGGTAAGGATGCGGCCGCTGTTATCGCCCCACGCTACGAGTATCCCGGAATTGGCTACTGCCAGCACCTAAATAAAAATATTGATCTTTGAAATGCTTGCTATGGACTGTGGAAGCGACCCAATAGG
>DATKTE010000303.1:0-6508 GCA_035531295.1 Alphaproteobacteria bacterium | reverse complement strand
CGGTCATAACTTTTCGAATGTTTCGAAGACCTTCATATTTTTCTGCAAGGTCAGGGGCATTCCATGTAAAGGGTAGGGAAGGAAAGTATTCTAGGTGAACGCTTCCCTTTTGACTAGGATAGCGGGTGAGCCATGTTTCTTCAGCGGTAAAGCATAAAACAGGAGCTAACCAATTCGTAAGGCACTCAAAAACAAGATCCATAACGGTTCGTGAAGCTTTACGTTTCAGATCCTCAGGATGGTCGCAATAAAGCGAGTCCTTGCGGATGTCAAAATAAAATGCAGAAAGATCGGCGGCACAGAAATTATGGATCTCAGTATAAAGAGCTTGGAAAGAATATGAGTCTGAAGCTTCACGCACTTTTTGGTCGATTTCATAAAGGCGATGTAAAACCCATTTTTCTAGTTCGGGCATTTGATCATATTCGATTTTTTCATCTTCAGAAAAACCTGCTAAAGCGCCCAGTAAATAACGCAGGGTATTTCTATAGCGCCGATAAATATCTTGTTGACGCTTGAGAATTTCAGGGCTTACGCGCAAATCTTCATAAAAATCACTACTCACAACCCAGAGGCGTAAGATATCAGCCCCCATAGTATGGGTAACAGTCTGAGGGGAGACAGCATCTCCGGCGGATTTAGACATCTTTCGTCCATCCTCCCCAACAATAAAGCCATGGGTTAAAACTTCTTTGTATGGAGCTGCATGAACTGTCCCGCAAGCCACAAGGAGAGAGGTCTGAAACCATCCGCGGTGCTGATCGGACCCTTCTAAATAAAGATTAGCAGGCCAATGAAGTTCGGGACGATGTCGCAAGACGAAGCTTTGAGTTGAGCCAGAGTCGAACCAGACATCAAGGATATCTTGAACTTGTTCATAATCCTCAGGGTTATATTTGGGGCCTAAGAAATGCGCTGGATCAGCCGTGTACCACACATCAGAACCTTCAGTCTCAACAGCCTTTACAATGCGGTCAATAACCTCATGATCTCGCAGGAGTTCTCCGGTGGCTTTGTTAATAAAGAGCGTTAAAGGCGTGCCCCAAGCCCGTTGACGAGAAATGTTCCAATCGGGTCGATTTGTAACCATTGTCTGTATACGTTTTTTGGAAGACTCAGGAATCCAATGAACCGTATCAATGGCTTCAAGGGCCCTTTTTCGTAACTTTACCTTTTTGTCATCAAGGCTGATGAACCATTGAGGAGTCGTCCGGTAAATTAAAGGTTTTTTTGACCGCCAAGAATGAGGGTAGCTGTGAATCAATTTCCCTTGTTTTAATAGATTACCTTTCTGCTCAAGTTTGGCAATTATTTCTGGAGCTACCTTATAAACATGCTTGCCCGCAAAAAGAGGAATATGGTCATAAAATAGTCCATCGCTAGCAACGGTTTCGGGGACTTCGAGATTAAATTCTTGACCCAAAGCGAAGTCCTCAACCCCATGACCAGGTGCTGTGTGGACAAGACCTGTTCCAGCGTCAAGGGTGACGTGCTCTCCCGGAAGGAGGGGCACATCAAAATCATACCCTTCCCCATAAAAGGGGTGATGAGCAATCGTGCCTTTAAGATTAGACCCTTTAAACTCTTTAAGAATCGTGCTTTTTGTGATTCCTGCTTCCGTTTCAACCCTATCTCGGAGCTCTTTTGCAATAAGAATGACCTCACCTGGGCGTGCTAATGATCCATCTTTAATTTCATCAACTCGGAGGGCTTGATAGTCATGCTCTTGGCCATAAGCAATGGCTCGGTTTCCAGGGAGCGTCCAAGCAGTTGTTGTCCAAATAACGGCGCTCGCTCCTTCTAACGCAGGAAGCGATGGAATCGCTATCGGAAAGCGAACAAAGATGGAAGGGGATTCAATATCGTAATATTCAACTTCCATCTCAGCCAGAGCTGTTTTTTCCACAACGGACCACATGATAGGCCTAACACCCTGATATAGGCTTCCATTCATGATAAAAGTCCCAAGAAGACGTATGATTTCGGCTTCAGCTTTATAGGCCATTGTTGTGTAGGGAAGAGCCCATTCGGCTGTTACGCCTAAACGTTTAAACTCATTGCGTTGAATATCGATCCAGCTATCGGCAAAAGCCCTGCATTCTTGACGAAATTCAATAAGAGGCACGTCGTCCTTTTGAAGGCCTTTTTCCCGATATTTTTCTTCAACTTTCGTTTCGATGGGAAGACCGTGACAATCCCAACCAGGAATAAAAGGAGTTGATTTCCCAAGCTTATATTGAGACTTGTTCACCACATCTTTCAGTATTTTATTGAGAGCATGCCCAAGGTGAATATTTCCGTTAGCATACGGGGGGCCATCGTGGAGAACGAAAAGCTCATGGCCTTCAGCTTTTTCCTGCATAAGATGGTAAAGATCAATATCTTCCCATCGTTTTAAAATCTCGGGCTCCCGATTGGGAAGGTTCCCCTTCATCGGAAAGTCTGTTGCGGGTAAGAAAATGGTTGGGCGATAATCTCGGGTCATGGCACTACAAATTGTTTTTTAAATTTGAAGCTATATTTGTGCCATTGATCCTCCCATTCGTCAAATGAGAACTTACCTTAAGTACTATTTAAAGTAGCTAATTTTTTTCAGGAAAGACCCCAGGCGTTTTAGGTTGCCTTTAGAACAGCCCTTCAGTTGTGACAAGACTAAACCTGTAACGAATGAAAAGATGATGATTTTGTATCCATTTTTTTGAATATCAAGCTCAAGGGACTTGATAGCTTCTGAAGCCTTTTCCATCGCATCATCTACGGGGCGGGATTGTTTTCGGCGACTGACGAAAATTAATAATAAACCCAATATTGCAAAGAAAAGGGTAAAAAGAACGCCGCTTTCAATAAAGCCGAGGATGGGAACAAGAAGCTCAAATAGAAAATATAGGCCAAGTATGACGGCGATGCCAAGAAGAAGATATCCCACTAGCCTTGCTCCTAAGTTTGCTATGTTTTTCCTAGGTTTTAGAACAAAATTTATAAGAATATTGGTTATTTCGATCATTTTGACCGGCTCAAAAGTTTTCCGATGACAAAACCAATCCCTAAGGCGCATGCTGCGGCTGTAAGTGGGTTCTTCTTTATATAATCTTGAGCATCACACATTTTGTCGCATCCGTAATTTGCGACCTCGTCTTTATAATGATTGAGCTGATCCACGGTGAGATGGCTTGAAAACTCATCAAAAGCATTATGCAACGTGTCAAAAATCTCTGCGGAAGATTCTTTAATCCCTTCAAATTTATCTTGAGAGGCTGTTTGTAGTTTTTGGAAGGCACCTTCTGCCTTTTTAAGGCTTTCTTTTATATTCTTACTTTCTTCTGCCAATGCTGCCTTGGCAGGAGATTTATTTTTTGCAATCAAGTCATCTATTTTTGAAATTTTATTTTTATATCTCTTCAAAGTAGATTCAATTCCTTTAAGAAATTTTTCATTTTTGGTCATGTTTGGATCCCTCCCTAAATATTGTTTCCACTTAAGGAAACTCAAATAAATCGTATTGCAAGTTTAACTATGCACGATTCCTATTAAGGAAAGGTTAATCGAATGGAATTTTTCACTAAATAGTTTAAGGATAAGAAGAAATAAAATGAACGAAATAGCCGTTAATATTATAATGAACAAATAGTTTCTAAAAGTAACGCCAATGGCGCAACTATACGCTTCAAAATAGGCCCTAGTGTACATCACAGCTTTCATGGGGTTATAGACTTTGCAGCTGAAGATGTCGATAAAGGCAGAGTTCATTTCATCGGCAAAGTGTCCTGATATAAGTGATGTTTCAATGAACTGCGTCATCGAATAGCCTAAGACGTTGTCGGCTTCTCCAAAGGTTGTAATCGTTGGCTCACCGAAGCGAAACAACTTCTGTTCAGATCTTTCGAACCCGTTCGTTCCACGCCAGCATGCCCCCTTTCATATTAAAGGCTTTTGAGATCCCATGATGATAAGCCATTTCACAGGCCCTACCAGAACGAATCCCACTTCGGCAAATAAAAACGTAGTCTTGGCTTGGGTCGGCCGTTTCTAAAAAGCGCTCCAAATCTGGGCCTAAGGTTGCTAAAATACTTTCCTCAATTTTGCCTTCAGGGCCAGTCATTTCATGAGGCTCGCGCACATCCACCAGAATATATTGATCCTTCTGGGCGTTCACGTCTTCAACAGTGATTTCAAGGACTTCTTTCATTTCTGACTCTTAAAATAACGTCGATAAGGTTCGCATCATTGAAATGAATATTACGGCAGTCAAGGTAAGTTTTCTAACCAAAATCAAACGAGGCGGTGAAATGTACGTTATGACCTTTTGAACAATGAGGGTCATGATCACAATGCTAACTCCAAGAGCAATCCACGCCTCGATAGTTAAATCGACTTTTCCTTGTCGCCAAGCAGAGATAGGGGCAGTTATTGCAATAGTCAGCAAACTACAGGCTATGGCTTGTTCAAATCGAAGGCGTGTGATTCCTGTTAACCATGGAATAATAACCACCCCTCCGCCAAGACCAGTCATCGTGCTTAAAAATCCAGTAATCATGCCACCAAAGGTTGCTGTTTTAAGCTGGTACGGCAAAGGGCGATTTTCGCCTGGATCTTCTGGTTTTCGAAGAACCCATAAACTATAAATAGCAAAAATACAGGTCAAATTTAAAAGAAGATTCACAAGCCATTGAGGTGAGAGGACTTTTAAGGGGGCTGCAAAGAATGCAACTGTCCCTGCGAAAAAAATGAGCACAGCAGCAATGGGGTAGAGAGTATTTTTACGTTGGATAAACCAGGACAAAGCTGCTCCGACGGTGAGGGCTAGAAGACCATAGGCGGAGGCTTCCTTGATGTCAAAGCCCCCAAAAGCCATAAGAATGGGGATGGAAATGACACCTCCTCCAGTCCCAGCTACGCCAAGAATGATGCCTGAGGCGCCTCCTACAATGGTCCATAAAAGGACCGGATCTTCGATCACCATGATTTTTCCCCTTAACCCCGAGCCAAAAATCTATTATGACTAATGGTGAATAAATTGGAGAGCTAACTATGTCATTGGATCAAGAAACCGTCAAACGGATTGCAACACTCGCCCGTCTTAAATTAAGTGACGAGCGTATTGGTCCTATGCAACAAGATCTGAATCGGATTTTGCATTTTATAGAACAGCTTAATGAAGTGGATACCTCATCGGTTGAGGCTCTGGCTGGAGTGAATATACCCTCTATGCCTTTCCGAAAAGATGTGGTCAATGATGGAGGGTACGTAGAAAAGATACTTGCGAATGCCCCTGAAGTGGCCTGTAATATGTTTGTCGTCCCTAAAGTCGTGGAATAAAACAATGAATGATCTGATTCGTCTAACACTGGCTGAAGCCAAAGAAGGCCTCCGTCAAAAGAAGTTTTCTTCCCTGGAGCTTACAAAAGCTTATCTAGCGTCGATGGAAAATCGTAAGCATTTGAATGCCTATATTTTGGAAACGCCTGAACTCGCACTGGAAAGGGCTAAAGAAAGCGACAACCTGCTTGCCAAAGGTGATGCTCGGCCTCTTGAGGGCATACCCATTGCCAACAAAGATCTTTTTTGTACTCTCGATATCCAGACAACGGCCGGATCCCATATTCTGGAAGGTTTTAAACCTCCCTATGAATCAACTGTTAGTGACAATCTCAAAAATGCGGGCGCAGTTTCGCTTGGAAAACTGAACATGGATGAATTTGCCATGGGATCTGCCAACATCACAAGCTACTATGGAAATGTCATTAATCCTTGGAAACGAGACGATGGAAAAGACTTAACCCCAGGTGGCTCTTCGGGAGGATCAGCAGCCGCTGTTGCTGGGGGGCTTGCTTTGGCCGCGACTGCAACAGATACAGGTGGTTCCATTCGTCAACCAGCGGCGTTTAGTGGTGTTGTAGGTATCAAACCAACCTATGGCCGTTGCTCGCGGTGGGGAATCGTAGCTTTTTCATCTTCCCTTGATCAAGCAGGCCCTATGACTCGGGATGTGCGTGATGCAGCTCTTATGCTCGAAGTTATGGCAGGACATGATCCAAAAGATTCAACATCGGCCCGTCTTGATGTTCCTTCTTTTGAAAAGGCTTTAACCCAAGGTGTAAAAGGCCTTCGTGTCGGAATTCCAAAAGAATATCGCATTGCTGGAATGGATGAAGATATCTTAAAGCTCTGGGAAAAAGGGGTGCAGTGGCTTAAAGAAGCGGGTGCTGAAATCGTGGATATCAGCTTGCCCCATACACAATATAGCCTCGCAACGTACTATGTCCTGGCGCCAGCTGAAGCCTCCTCCAACCTGGCTCGCTATGATGGGGTGCGGTATGGTCTCCGTGTTCCTGGCAAAACTCTAGATGAGCTATATGAAAACACCCGCAGTGAAGGGTTTGGAATGGAAGTTCAACGCCGCGTTCTTATCGGTACCTATGTTCTTTCCGCAGGGTTTTATGATGCTTACTACCTTAAAGCCCAAAAAGTCAGACGTTTGATTACGCAGGATTTTGAACTGGCATTTCAA
>DATKTE010000302.1:0-2452 GCA_035531295.1 Alphaproteobacteria bacterium | reverse complement strand
TGCCAACCTGAACCTTCATGGGAAACTTGCTGTGATGACTGCAACCTTCTTCGACTTTGAAGGAGAATTCTTTTATAGCGGTGGTGCCGAGCGCTATTTACTGGATTTAGCCGGAATTTGTGAGGAGCAAGGAAGGGAATTAGTTATCTTCCAATATGGAAATTACCCCTGGATGCGCCGATTTAAGAATATTGACGTTATTTCATTAAGTCGAGCAGGGCTGAAAGCTGAGGGCTGGATCTTAAAAGTCGCTAAGGCATTTAACCAAGTTTTTTATGAACAAGTTCAAGAAAGAACGGCCCTTAATATTTATTCGGCCTTTTTTGAAGCCTGGCCCCTTGCTTCGACTCCGAATATAGGGATAAGTCATGGTGTCGCCTGGGATAACCCCTACTGTACCTTCGAGAATGCCTTTGAATTCTGGCTGATGAATGAACGTCATATTCAAGGGGCCAAAGCCTGTGAAGAGCTGGTCTCTGTAGACACCAATTCAGCAAATTGGTTTCAAACGGTGGATTTTGATCTGAGTCAAAGAACAAAAGTGATCCCGAACTATGTGGATTTGTCTAAGTTCAAACCTAGAGAAGATTATCTACAAAAAAGAGAAAAAAGAGTGGTTCTTTATCCCCGACAACTTTATTCGGCTAGAGGTTTATATTTAGTTTTGGAAATCATGGACGATATTTTAGAAAAGTATTCTGACGTTGAATTTCATTTCGTCGGAAGAGGAGGAGAGCAAGATATTGCTCTGGTCCTTGAAAAGCAAAAGAAATGGCGCGAAAGGGTAAAGTACTATGCCCTTTCGATGGATGAAATGCCGCAAGTTTACCAGGTTGCGGATATTTCTCTCGTTCCCTCGGTGCACAGTGAAGGCACGAGTTTATCTTGTCTTGAAGCGATGGCCTCGGGTAACGCGGTTATTGCAACTAGAGTGGGCGGGTTATCGGATTTGATTATCAATAACTACAATGGTCTATTGATTGACCCCCAACCGGGGGAATTAAAGCAAGCCCTTATCAACTTATTGGATCATCACGAGAAATTAATTTTGTTCAAGAGAAGAAACCTTGAGGTGGCTCAGGCTTTTTCTAAAACGCTTTGGCGAGATCGCTGGGAGTCTTTGCTCAAAAATAAACTAGATAAGGAACAAACAATATACCTTCCGATAAGCTACAAAAGAGCCGAGCGGTCGAAATTAGACTCAGAGACAGCTTAGTCGATTTCGGTAAATTAGGGGAATTAATAACAACGTTGCTCATTAAGGGATGCTTAGTCTATATCCGCGCAAAGGCAGTACCCGACCGCCCATTAAGCTTTGCTCGAGTTCAATGGCTTGCACCTGATACACCGTTATTTTCCCCGTGTGACTTGACAATCGAATGGTAAGGAGGATTTGTCATGAAAGAATCTGACCCTAAAGTACTTCTAGGAAGCCCCATTCGTCAAAAAACGGCGATTCTAAGAGAATTTCTATTGGGAGTTCAGAAATTAAGCGGAGGTAGTTTATTAAACGTTGACTATTTCTTTATTGATGACAATATCGAAGAGGAATCAAGTCAGTTACTGGTCCGTTTTGCTGAGAAAAACACAAATACAACCCTTATAAGAGCCCAAGCCCAAGACAAAATCCCCTATCTATGCGACGAGGATACCCACAAATGGGAGGAGGAACTTATTTGGAAGGTTGCAAACTTTAAAAATCGCATGATTGAAAAAGCACTGAAAGATGATTATGCTTATTTGTTGTTGGTTGATTCTGATTTAGTATTACATCCAAAAACGCTCGAGCATTTAGTGAGTCTCAAAAAAGACATCGTATCCGAAATATTTTGGACGAAGTGGGAACAAGATTTCCCTGAATTACCACAGGTTTGGATGTCTGACCAATATAACTTCTATAAGAGTTTAAGAGGTGAAAGCTTAACTCAGGAAGAGATTTTCCAACGGGTTCAAGCCTTTATCTCTCAATTAAGAGTGCCTGGTGTTTACCCCGTTGGTGGATTAGGAGCTTGCACTCTCATCAGTAAAAAAGCACTCCATTCCGGTGTTAATTACAATGAAATATATAACATCAGCTTTATTGGCGAAGATCGGCACTTTTGCATCCGTGCTGCAGCACTAGGCTTCGATCTTTATGTAGATACTCATTACCCCGCCTATCATATTTATCGCCTTTCTGACTTAGAGGGACTTAAAGGGCCTTAAGAGGCTGTTTGAAGCCTGTTCCTACAAACCGGCTTCGAAGGGTCTACCTCCATCTCGGATACAGCATCGTGCTCTTCGAGCACGTTCTTGGCACAAACCACCCCGGCGGGTTATCGATTTGCGATACAGTGAAAGAGTTAAACCATTGATTTCACTGGTATTATTACCGATTTTCAAAGTGTATTCAAAGTGTATTCAAAGTTGGAGTTTTTAAAGCTTTTGTTAAACCTCTCTAGTCCTTACCCTA
>DATKTE010000301.1:0-3371 GCA_035531295.1 Alphaproteobacteria bacterium | reverse complement strand
GGTCAATCTTTGCCATTTCATCCATATAGATGATGTAGTATCTCTCAAGCGCATCCCAATCTCGTTTATCGGTGCAAAGGGAGAGGTCTCCTGGTTTAGCGAGGTCTCCTAAGACGCCGATTAGCTTTTTCATGGCAACGGATTTACCTTTACCTTGTGTAGCGCCGTGAAGAATAAGCATCATATGGTTTTCAATTGGAAGGCCTTTAATCTTTCGTTTTACTTGCCAGATGAAGTGGCTAATGGCGGCATAATGAGCAGGGTTTTTTTCTCCGGTGAGGGCTTTTAGGAACTGAGTGACGGGGTCATTGATCTCTTTCGGGATAGGATTTTCTTTAAATAGGGGGGCTTTTAACCGCTCAAACTCCTCTTTCCATCGTTCTTTAATATAGAGATTGAGGCGGGAGCGAAGGAGGGGCTGAGATATTTTACGGAATTCTGTTTCCTGATCACAGTAGAGGCGGTCATAAAGGTCATCGAAGCTTGTTTGTTCATGGCCGAATATGGTGATTCTGTTTGAGTATTTAACCTCTACTCTATTTTTTTCGAGCCACTCCTTTATCCATTCCTGCTTGGTGAGTTCTTTTTCCTTATCCTTAAAATCTAAGACTTTCATGAGAGAGAGATCCTTTCCGTTTTCAATAATGTAATCGTTCCAATCTTTGTAATTCGGGTGGCGGCTTACGATGGGAGGGGGGAGGAGTTTACCGGACACGGCTCTAGCTGCTTGCTCCCCGTATTTGATGCCAACAGGATCAACGTCGGCAGCGACGACAAGATCAAGGTTTACATAATACGACCTAAACTGCTTGGTAACATTCTTTAGATTTTGGGAAGAGAAGCAGCAAACGGTAGGTCTTCCCTGCAGCTCGTAGAGACTCGCTGCAGTGGCAATGCCCTCAGCAAAAAAAATAGCTTCTGTTTTTTCAGTGACTTCTCCGAACTGAAAGAAGCATCCATTATAAGTGGAGCCTGGCAGGAAGTTCTTTCGAAAACCGTCCCCTTGTTTATAGATGGTTTGAATGCTCCAGAGTTTCCCTTCCATATCTCTCATCGGGATGACGAGGGTGTCTCTATTAGATCTCATGCCGTGCATCTCACTGATTCGTTTTTCTTTTAAGTAGCTTGGAAGTGGGGGGCCCATCGCTGCAAGCGCCCACTGTCTTTCAGCTTCGATGGCAGCTGTTTCATTTCTTATGAATGTCTCGGCACTATCGGCTTCTTCTTGCTTCTCGAAAATTTCTCTTGCTTCATCAGCCTCCGACTTTGGAACATCTTCCGGGATGACTAACTTATTCACAAAGTTTCCCGTCTTAAAGTTTCTGATGCTGACATGATAGATGGTGGCAGATGAAGTTTCCTGCTTCCTAATTTTATAGGACACGGATCTCTTTGAATCTTCTGAGTCTGCTTTTATTCTTACATATTTATCATATGTGATTTCAGTGGGCGGCGTATCGACGCCGCACTCTTTAAACAGCTGGATTATTTCTGGCTCAAGCATGGCTCTTCCCTTCTAAATAGATTGACGATCTAAGGATTGCTTGAGATAAAATGGGTGTTAGAGAATCTTTATCTCAAGATCGCTAAACTTCAAGATAAAATCTTTAGAGCTCAGCTGACAAGTCTTTGTTGGCTGGGCTATTTATATTTCTGATGAGTTGATTCGTAAGTCTGCGTCGAATATATTCACCCAGTAATAGTGCATCTGATTGCCAGTCTTTAACTATATGTAGGTTAGGGAATAAACGTGATGCTGTAAGCATCGACATTTTTTTTGTATCTCGGCTTGCTTTTTTTTGTTTCGGTTTAATTGGCTTTAATATCTCAGGGATTCCTTCGAACATTTCTTTTTGCCACATTCGAGGGATGACTTGATTTAACATAAGACCGGAAGAACTTAGTATTGTTTCGGCTATGCCATACGCTCTACCGAATTTAAACATGGAAGAGACTCCCTGGCCTGGCATGGCACTTACCTTTTCGATGGCGGCGTAAGAGCCCTCGATTTCAATCGCTGAAATCTTATCGTAAATTCTTTTGATGCCTGCGAAATCTATTTCTTTTTTTATTGCGGGAAACGGTATGAACTCAGCATCTGTGATGCCGAAAGTTTTTTGTGAGAGAGTGAGGAATGCAAACCCGCCACTCATCCCTGGATCACAGGCGATAATCATGTGGCCAAGCTACAGAATTAATAGGCAAGGGAGCGAGAAGATTTAACCGGAGCTCTCGCTTTTTTAGAAGCTTTGCTTTTAGACTTCTGCCCCCTAGCCTTCGTTTTTGAAGAAGCTTTTTTGCTCGCCAAAACTACCCCTTCTTAGGAACCATATGTGAGCCGAGCTTAGCCTTACCAATAGGAGGAAGTGAGCCAGACATCTTCGGTTGAGACGGCATCGAGTTGCCCGCCTTTTCCATAGCTGGTTTTCCACCTGTTAGTTTTTGATAAGAATTAGGACCATTGTATAAAAGTTTTCCATCTTTAGCTGCCATTATTTTCCCCCTTCGATTTTCTTAAATTTAGTTTCCTTTTGGTTCAAAAGATCAGTGAGCTGACCATAAAGCCAAGGAGAAGTAACAGCAACGTCAGCACATTTTTTAAGCTCCACGACTTCCTCAATGCTTAGATCGCCCTTCTCTTTTGCTTTCTTCATTATCTCATATCTCGTATATTTTTCTGCACCCGTTGCTTGTTTATCTTTTTCAAACGTGGTGAGTATTTGCAGGGCAATTGTCTTAAGCGTCACGGGTGTTTCCGTAGCGCCTTCGGTGTTATGCACCATCAAAGTTTCACCTGTTTCATTTTCAAATGTTTCATCCCAGTTAATCTTCATCGTCTTCTCTCCTTTAAGTCTTATTCTTCTAAGAATTTCTGAGCATACACCTGGATCGTTCCAGAGTTATAGGTCTGAACATTTGATCTCATAAGGAGGGGACCATCGTCAATAATTACGGCGGTGTCTGTGGTAATGGGACTAGCCCAAGTCACCCAGTTTTGTCCGCCGTCAATGGAGCCCTCAAGATCCACAGAGTTAGAACCACCGGCAACACCTACGAATTGAAAGATGCGAGTGGTGTTGGCTATCTTATTAAATTCACCTGGCGCTTTAGTGGAACCAAGCTTATGAACTCTTCCTAAAGGATCAACTCCTGTAGCGACATGCTCTCCAATTAAATCTGATGTTGCTTTAATAGCCATTCATTGCTCCTTAAGCTTTAGCAAAATACGGGACAACAAAAGCTGTTCCGTTAATATTAAATTCTATGTAACCCGTTGGTGTTGCTGGGAGAGCTGAAGCTCCACCCGCTGCGCCGACAGTGGATTGAGTCGCTGCGTTGAATCGATGAGCAGGTGTTTGTCCACTTACTCC
>DATKTE010000300.1:0-7754 GCA_035531295.1 Alphaproteobacteria bacterium | reverse complement strand
CCTCAAAGTCCCCTCCCCCCACTTTAACGAACGAGAATTGCCCATCAATACAATCCTTATTCATTATACGGATATGCCAACGGCCAAGGAAGCCTTGGCATGGCTCTCAAATCCTCAATCAAAAGTCAGTTCCCATTACTTAATAGATGAAATGGGCCAGGTTTATCAGCTTGTGGAAGAAGATAAACGAGCCTGGCATGCTGGAGAGGGATACTGGCAAGGCTGTACAGATTTGAACAGCTGCTCTATTGGAATTGAACTGGCCAATCCAGGCCATAGTCATGGGTATATTCCCTTCCCTGAGGCTCAGATTGACGCTCTGCTCAGGCTCTGTGTGGACATCCGAACACGATGGGATATTCTAGACTCTCGCATTTTAGGTCACTCTGACATAGCTCCACGGCGCAAACAGGACCCTGGTCACTTATTTCCTTGGGAGACACTGGCAAGGGCAGGACTTGGATTGTGGCCAACACATTCTAATAAATCAAAATTTCCTGGATTGCTGCGGAGCAAAGCCGAGTGGGGGGAACGTCTTGGTGAGACCCCAATGGAGCCGCGGCAATCCAGCCTTGATATAACTGAAGACTTAGCCAAGATCGGCTATGAAACCGTCTCCCCAACCTCTACCCTCCTCGCCTTTCAGCGCCATTTTCAACCCCATAAGGTCGATGGGGTCCCGGATTATGAAACGCTCTCGGTTCTTTATGGTTTGTTAAAAACTTTTTAAACTATAGCTAATTCTGATTAAATTCTGTCAAAAAAACATTGTTCGAGCTATACATACCTGATAAACTAAGTAAATAAAAAAGGGAGAACTCCTATGTTTTATTATAAATCTATCGCTACTATTGCATTTATATTGTATGGCACCATTCTTACAAATTTAGCACTTGCAACTGATATAGATGAATTAGAGACGGAGACACAGAAAAATCCACACACAAAGATCCCACAAGCCCCAAAAATAAAAAAACGGTTTATTGCTCAACAAATGATGCCAGCGCCTATTAGCATTTCCTATCGATCTGACGGGGAAGGAAAAGGAGCATTCTATGATCACTACACGGTTCAGTTATCAACTAAGCATGAAACACAGCTTATGAAAGCCCCTGGCATGACATCAATACTTCATAGATTCGCTAAACAACAAACCTTTAATTTACCTTATGGAAAGGAAGACAAGGAAACTCAGAAAAAGCTTCCCCCTATGATAGAAGGATGGGATGAAAACGGTGGACTTCTCTTTATTCCGGGTAGACCAAGAATAGACGCAAGTCGAACCCGTGAGGTTTTTGAACAAAAAATTATTAGAAGAGCGATGTTAACGGGACGTCCTATTCTTGCCGTTTGTGGCGGAGCTTGGCGATTGTGGGAGGCATATGGCGGGACAACCAAAGAAATAAAAGATCACAATTATAGCGGAGGTATGTTGCGTCTTAACGAATGTGGTGTCGTTACTTATAATATTCCTATTCACGATATAAAGACTGTGCCACATACATTACTAACATCAATTATGAATAAAAATTCTGCACAAGAAGTTCGTAAAGCTGTCAACAGTGTGCACTGGTTAGCTCCTGATGATAACGCTTCAGTTACGCTACCCTCAAATAAAGATCAGCACACTCATTTCAAGGCTCTTTATGAATTACTTCAGGTTTCAGCACGTTCTATCGCTAATCCAAACATCTCATTAAAGACGCGTCAAGGAGAAGTCATGAAGCCAGAAGAAGAAACAGTTGAGGCCTTTGAAACATTAAGAGGTTCTCCCATTGTAGGAATTCAATGGCACCCAGAGGCATATTGTCGTTACAAAGAAGGAACAAATATTTATTATGATTCCAAGCATAATAGCATTTTAAAATTTATGGCCGATGCAGGGGATGCTTACGCAGCTCGCCGACGAATGACAAAAGAATTTATGGATTTAAGAGTTACTTTATTAAGAAGATATAAAGATAAGCGTCAAATAAATATAGCTAAATTGCGCAAAGAAATTTTTAAAGAGTTAGCCTCAAAGTAAATGATTTAAGAAAACTTCTGAGGGGTACCCTTTTTAACCCCATAAGATTGATGGAGTCGCGGATCAAGAAACCTACGCCCTCCTTCAAGGGCTGCTGTAGAAAAGAATTTCTTAAATTAATTATGCGTTGCAAACATATCTTTTATAACATTCATTAGATAGCATTTCAGTAACAAATCCAATAATTTTATCCGAGGTCCTATAGTGCTCACTTCTCTATATCTATATGACTCATAAACAAATCACTCATCGCTGTTCTGTCAATAACAACATATGGATCACTCGCTAACGTTGTATCCGCAACGTCGAAAAACCAGTGTTTCCCATTTGGCACCTTCCATATTATATTTTTGTCTTTTAAAAGAATAAAATTATCCTCACTATCAATCTGAATAACACTTGGATTCTTTTCATATTGCTGAACAATTTCCTGAGCTATATCAGATTTATATTTCTCGATGAATTCCTCTTGCTTTTTTAAGTTGAGGTTATCTCCAATATGGATATGGCTGGGGAAAGTAGTAATTAATATTTTCCTCATATGTGTTAAAGGTTGAGTCACCATATAAGGTTTTTGCAACGTTGGATTTAAGTAATCCTGCATAAATGTGGCAAACCCATGTAACAGTTGGGATATATTATTAAGCTTTGGAGTTATGTTATGATGTTGTCGATAAAGTGAACGACAAATACCCATATGTGTATAAAAGGGAACATCAAAGGATGTTGCAACACCCATAACCATCTCAATATTATCTATCCCTGCATATCCTTCTTCACTCTTCACAAGATCAGTTTCGAGCTTCCCCTCAAAGCGGCTTTTAGTGGAGTTGTCAATTGTATGGGTACATATATAGGCGCACCAAATCTCACAAGAATTGCGGTTACTCAAAATATTACCGAACCCCGTTGCACCTCCCGAGCAGCCCGCAGCAAACTCTAGGTTCTTAAGATTTCCCCCCCACTGGCCCGTTTTTAAGTTAGCCCATCTTGTTTGAATCCTAGAAAACCATTCCCAAAATATATCATTCTCAGAAGAAAGTTTTTCATACACACAACATAGAGATTGTTTATTATAATCTAAATTTAGAGCGTAACAATCAGTTCCTATTTTTCTAACCTTCTGACGGATAATCTCAGTATTTTCTTGTTCTTCCATGCTATGTGCTAGAGGCACGCCGTACATAAATATAAAAATGTAAGAAAGAAAAAGTTTTTGAAATGTTTTACTACTTTTTAGCATCATCTATCCTCTGAAAATTTAATATCCGGCTTTGATTTTCTATGAATTATCTCACGTTACTACCTGGAGACCCATTCAAATTTATACAAACAATCTTTTATAAACTCTTTTTTTAAAAAATATTTGATATCTTATATTTCTGCATATTACAAATATAATTATTTTATAAATGTTATGATTTATTTTTACAAAATTTGATAAAGTTCTTTCACGTGACAACTTTGGAAGACCTGCTTGTTGTAAGCTCAAAAAACGCTTATATAAAGGATGCAGATGGTCGGAGAGGTGCTGGGGCAACCCAGAGGAAAGTCCGGGCTCTATAAAGACACGGTGCCGGATAACGTCCGGCGAGGGTGACCTTAGGGAAAGTGCAACAGAAAGCAAACCGCCTGGAAACAGGTAAGGGTGAAAGGGTGCGGTAAGAGCGCACCGCGCCTTTGGTAACAAAGGTGGCATGGTAAACCCCACCGAGAGCAAGACCAAATAGGGATGACACACGGCCTGTCTTTGGGTCGTCATCCGGGTCGGTCGCACGAGGCGTCAGGTAACTGACGCCCCAGATGAATACCTCTCCCCTGTCCCCGCCCTTGTGGGGATCAGGGACAGAACCCGGCTTACAGACCGTCTGCGTTTTTTCTTTTTCTGAATACTGTTTGTTTTTAAAACCTACGCTGTTCCAAGGTAGCAGCTTGTTGGAACCAACGTATGGCTGCATTCCTATCTTTAGGGACACCTTGGCCTTCTTCATAGCATGAAGCAAGTTTGCGTTGAGCCATCGCATGACCGAGGAACGCTGCTTCTGCAAACAATCGTGCAGCCTTAATCCAATTTTGCTGAACCCCATCCCCCTCTGCATAGCTTAAGCCAAGCTTATATTGTTTCTTGGCACGGGCATAATGTCCCGCGGCATAGGCGTTCAAATTAGAACCTTGAGGGGGCTGATATTTAATTCGCAGCTCTAGAGGAACTGCATAACTGTTTCCAAATTCACAAATAAGAATGGCATTAGCTTCCCTAACTCCACATTCCGCAGCGTGAGCACATAAATCCGTGGCTTTTTTCATGTCAGGCATATGGCCATTGAATCCCATTGCGTGATATATGCCAAGCTCATAAAAGGCTTTAACCTGTCCCCCCTTCGCTGATCTGGTTAGCCATTTAATACCCTCTTGCACGTCCTGCAGAACACCATTACCAGTCAGATAATCTTGTCCAAGCTCAAACATTGCATCTAAATGACCTTGCTCAGCGGATTTTTTCAGCCAATTTATGGCTTCGTCTGAATTTCCCTCCGCCTTATACTTCTGACCAAGCTTAAACATTGCATCTAGATGACCTTGTTCAGCGCTTTTTTCCAGCCATTTAATGGATTCTTCTAAATTTCCCTTGTCATTATAATACTGACTAAGTTTATACTGAGCAATGACATCTTCCCTAACACTCGCCGCTACTAGGAACTTCACCCTGCTTTCACTCGAAAGTGAGGGGTCATGCAAAGCAATAAGTCTCAACAAATACGCAGGCGCTTTAGTTTCAGGTGTATTATGTTGGAAAGCAGCTTTTACCTTCTCAATGTTTCCTAGCACGCCATTAGTCCGTCTCCTAAAGTCCTCATCACTGCTCTGCAATCTAAAGTAAAGCTGACATAAAGCTTCATCCTTATGATGATCAATAGGCCTCTTTTTATTGTCATCTTCAACAATTTCATCAAGAAATGAAAGGACTGCCGATTTTGCTTTATCTTTCAATACTCCTGTGATTCTAACATCATCCGTATCCGCTTCATGATCGCATTGAAATAATCCAGCTCGATAAGCAAAAAAACGACTGTCGCTGAGGGGGGAATCTTTATCTAATAAAATTTTGGCAAAAACTTTTTTAATTGCTTCGCCATTTCTTACATGCTGTAAACACTGAATCAGTTTTGAGAAATAAACAGTGTTGAAAACCCTCTTAATATAATAACTGTGTTTCTGCTCTTCAGTTTCTTTTAGTTCTATATCCGTTGCCTTGGCATCATAGCTTTTTTCTTGCCATTCGGCTTTTTCTAAATCGATATCCAATATCCTGGCCATTAGATAGTGTAAAAAATGAAGGTCTGTTAGATGAGCATTTAAACGCCTATAAACCAGCCTTAAGTTAAGCATTGTCTTACTTGCTTCGAGCGTGTCTTCATAAACAGCAAAGATACAAATATTTTGTATAATTTCGTCAGGCAGATCCTCAATATTTGGACGTACAATGGCATTTTTACCTGCTTCATTATCTACTTCCATTTTCTCCATTGCCATCACAGGCTGAAGAAAAGAAGCCAGTAAGGCAAAAATTAATGAAAATGTTTTAGCACTTTTTATAACACAACAATTCAAATACATTTTACTTCTCCTATTTAATAAAAATATTTAATAACACAATAGATATCAGCAGTTCTATTCTTAAATAATTCCTCTCTATAAAAATAATTTCTATTTCTAATACTTGACTTGAGCCTCGCCTAACGGAGAATGACAAGCTTTACCTCATCACTCCAACCCTAACGCTTGTCGTTGCAACGATGTAATTTCATTAATCCCCTGACGCGCAAGACGCATCATCTCAAAGAGTTCGACTTCCTCAAAAGGTTTTTCTTCAGCGGTTGTTTGAATTTCAATAATCGCGCCATCATCCGTCATTACGAAATTGGCATCCACTTGGGCCGTACTATCTTCTCCATAGTCTAAATCAAGAACAGGAACTTCTAGAACAATCCCACAAGATACAGCTGCAACCTGATGGCTTAAAGGCAGGGATTCAAGCTTCCCGGCTTGCACAAGCTTTTGAAGCGCTCGGTAGAGAGCTACATAAGCCCCTGAAATTGCTGCAGTCCGTGTGCCTCCATCGGCTTGCAACACGTCACAATCGATGACGATTTGACGCTCTCCAAGTGCTTTTAAATCAACGACTGATCGCAAAGCTCGCCCAATAAGGCGTTGAATTTCTTGCGTTCTTCCCGTTTGTTTTCCGCGAGCCGCTTCTCTGTCCATACGGCTGTGTGTGGACCTGGGGAGCATGCCATATTCAGCCGTCACCCACCCCGTCCCTTTGTTACGCAAGAAAGGGGGGACTTTTTCCTCAACAGAAGCTGTACACAAGACATGAGTGTCGCCAAATTTAGCAAGACACGACCCTTCTGCATGCTTAGCAAATCCTTCTTCAAATGAAACAGTACGCAGTTGATCCGGGCGACGATTTGATGACCTCATAAAAAACTCTCTTTCAAATGATTGACGTAAGCAAAAGTCATTACTACATTCCAGATAAGGTGAAAAGAGTTATGACAAAATTGCAAGAACTAGACAAACGATCCCGCGAAGTTTTTCGCCATATCGTTGATGCCTACGTTGAAACGGGTGAGCCAGTCGGTTCAAAAACCCTTTCAAATCGCTTGGGTATGTCCTTATCACCTGCAAGCATTCGTAACGTTATGGCAGAATTAGAAGCGGCAGGCCTTCTTTATGCCCCTCACACTTCTGCTGGACGTTTACCAACAGAAGCGGGATTACGTCTTTTTGTCCATGGTATTTTAGAAATCGGAGCTCTTAATCCTGAAGAACAAAAAGAAATAGAGCACCATTGCCAATCAACGAACAAGAATTTTTCAAATATTTTAGAAGACGCAACCAAAGCACTTTGTGGCCTTAGTCGATGTGCTGGTATTGTTCTTGCCCCTAAATCTGAATCCATTTTAAAGCATCTCGAGTTCGTAAACTTAAGCCCGGGGCGTGTTCTTGTGGTCCTTATCACAGAAGATGGGCTTGTGGAAAACAGGATTATTGAGACTCCACATGGAATCCTTCCCTCAAGTCTTATAGAAGCTGGAAATTATTTAAATAATCGACTTGCAGGAAGAACACTTAAAGAAGCAAAGGCTCAAATTTTAGGTGAGCTAGAAGAAAACAAAACTGAACTTGATCTTCTCTCCTCAAAAGTTGTCGAGGAAGGTCTTGCCGTATGGGCTGGGAAAGGAACATCTACCTCCCTGATCGTACGTGGTCAATCCAACCTTCTTCAAGATGTGCGCCACGTGGAAGAACTGGATCGCCTCCGGATCCTATTTGATGCTCTTGATACACAAGAAGAACTTGTAGAACTGCTAGATGCAGCTATTGAAGCAGATGGAGTTCAAATTTTTATTGGTTCTGATAATAATCTCTTCCAACTTTCGGGCTGTTCGCTTATTGTTTCGCCCTATTCAGCTGACAGCGGGAGAATTGTCGGCGCCATTGGAGTCATCGGTCCTGCAAGATTAAATTACAGCCGCATAATTCCTATGGTAGACTATACTGCAAAACTCATTAGCAAGACGATAGGTTAAACCATGACAGATAAAGAAACCCTACCTCCAGAAGAGAAAATTCTTTCTTCAACAGAAGAAGTGCCAGGTGAAGTCTCAAGGGAAGAAGAGCTCACGGCGGAAGTTGATAAACTGAAAGACCAGCTTTTAAG
>DATKTE010000299.1:0-10516 GCA_035531295.1 Alphaproteobacteria bacterium | reverse complement strand
CAAACTTGAAATCTTCAGTAATTTTATTTGCTTCTTGTTTTCTGGTCTTTCTTGGGATCTGGTTGTCTTAGGGGATTCAGCTAAAAGCTCATTTTCTTCCATAGCATAAAGATTTTGACCAATAAGCCAAGCAAGACAGGCAATTGATAATAGTTTTAATAATGGCATCACGAAACATAAAACTCCTGGGTTGAAAGTTAAAATTTATTTTAGCAATAATTGAGTTTATATGCTTAAAAGTTAAATTCATATTAAAAAATGAACTTATACACAGTTTTTATTGTAACTCTATTTTTTGCAAGATTATTTTAGCGAGAGTTCGTCTTATAAGATGGAGGATGGGATTGCATTAATTTTTTCAATTCAAATGCTTTTCCTTAACGCTCCTTTTTTGAATTTGTTTGGATGTTTCTCCAAATTGGGAGGGGGTTCTGGTCTTTTTGTACTCTTAATAGTGGAGTCATTCGAATTCGGTGGCTGTGTACTTTTGCTTCGTGGGCGCTTCCTCGAGGATGACCAAGTAATCGGTTCCTCCTTTTCCATGGCCAAAAGAGGAGAGGCCATAAGAAATACTAACCCGCAAAGAAAAAAAACCTTCAAATAAAAATCTCCTTACCTTACCATTTCTAGGATTTATGCTGCCGTTCGTAAACGCCGACAAGGCTTGCTTCTGCAAGAATGTGGCCCTGCATGGCCTGCAAAAGGTTTCCTTTTGTTAATTCTTCAGGCAGTTGAAGGACTGTATCGAGAGCATAAAGTGTAAAGAAATACCTGTGTTGTCCACTTGGGGGAAGAGGGCCACCATAGCCTGTCTTTCCCCAGCTATTTGTGCCACTTTGAATTCCATGAGGGGGGGTGACTGTTCCTTCTCCCAATACGCCAATTGCAGGAGGTATATTGTACAATACCCAATGATCCCATGTTCCATGAGGGGCATCTGGGTCGTCACAAATCAGGGCTAATGAGCGAGTTCCCTCAGGAACATCCTGCCACCTTAAAGGAGGAGAGAGATCTTCTCCCTCGCCCGTATATTTAATAGGGATTGGCTCAAAATTTCCGAATGCTGAACTGACAAGTTTCATTAGAAGACTCCTCCCACTTTATATTTATTACAATATCATAAAGATAAGAGGAGTGTCTAAGATTTTTGCCGATAGGACCAATTCATTTTAGTCTGTTGCCAAGTCCAGTCATCAGAACAAATGGGTGAAGATTACTCTGATGACCGATAATCGAGGTGTCTTTTTATTTTTGCAGTCGAACTACCCTACAATTTCCATTTCACTGAAAAAGAAAGATATTTCTTTGGCGGCGTTCTCTAGGCTATCTGATCCATGGACCGAGTTGGCTTCAATGGATTCAGCAAAGTCACGACGAATCGTTCCTTCGTCTGCATTGGCAGGATTGGTTGCCCCCATTACGTCACGATAGCGGTTGACGGCGTTATCGCCTTCCAGGATCTGAACAACCACCGGCCCTGAAATCATGAAAGTGCAGAGGTCATTAAAAAATGAACGTTCCTGGTGAACGGCATAAAACTTTTGGGCTTGCTCAAGACTTAATTGAAGTCGTTTTTGGGCAATGATTCTAAGATTAGAGCTTTCAATCCGTTGATTGACGGCTCCTGTTATGTTCCTGCGAGTAACATCAGGCTTAAGAATAGAGAGTGTACGTTCCATGTGATAAACTCCAAAATTAACAAAGTGTTCTTTCTATAACTCTAATTAGCGTAAAAGGAAAGAAGGGATTCTTATTCGAGCGAAATTCCCTTCAGAGCGAAAACATTGACACCTTCTTCCTGCAAAAGAGCGATCTTGGCCTTATGTCCCCAGTAGTAACCTCCAATATGGTTATTGTGTCTAATCACCCGGTGGCAAGGGATTAAGGGAGAAATGGGGTTGGCACCCACGGCGTTCGCAACAGCTCTTACGGCTTTGGGCCTTTGAATATGGTTTGCCAGTTGTTGATAACTCCAGGTTTCCCCGCGAGGGATCTCAAGAAGTGCTTGCCAGACTTGGTGTTGGAGCGCAGTTCCAATCAAAAGACATGATAACTTTTCTGGTAAATGGATTTTCTTTTCGACTAACCTATGTTTTTTGTATCGATTTAAAAGGCTGTGAGAATTAGGAAAAGTCTCTAGAGCGAGCGCACAAACTTTTTCATCTGGTGTCATAACTGCAAGCCATTTGTCATCCGTTCCGTAAGAGAGAGTTGGATAGGTTTTGAAGAAAGCTTCTTTTGAAATAAATTGTGGGGAAATTTGTTTGGCCATTTGCACGCTATAAGTTGAGGTTTGTGACACTTTCCTATATTATAATCATAAATGCAAGAATCGAGGAATCTATGCCGCTCATTAGCGATCGTATGTCGCGTATTCAACCTTCCCCCACATTGGCCGTAACCGCACGTGCAGCTGAATTAAAAGCACTTGGGCAGGATGTGATTAGTCTCGGTGCAGGGGAGCCTGACTTTGACACACCAAATTTTATTAAAGAAGCTGCAGTAAAAGCTCTCTCTGAAGGGAAGACAAAATATACAGCCGTTCAGGGGATCCCGGCACTAAGAAAGGCCATTGTTAAAAAGTTCCAACTGGAAAATGAGATTGAATATACGCCGGATCAAATCATTGTGGGATCAGGTGCAAAGCAAGTGATTTTTAATGCCTTTTTAGCCTCCCTCAATCCCGGAGATGAAGTCATTATCCCAGCACCTTATTGGGTATCTTATCCTGACATAGTAGAGGTGGCAGAAGGAGTTCCAGTCATTGTAAGGTGTAAGGCTGAAAGTCAGTTGAAATTAACGCCCGAAAGCTTGGCAGAGGCCATCACTCCCAAAACAAAGTGGCTTATTTTAAACTCTCCCAATAATCCCTCGGGCTTGGCCTATACAAGGACAGAACTTGAGGCTCTTGCAGAGGTGGTGCGCCAGACACCCCATCTCTATGTTTTAAGTGATGATATCTATGAACATCTTGTCTATGACGGATTTATATTTACAACTCTTGCTCAGGTTGCCCCTGACTTGAAAGAGCGAATCCTTACTGTAAATGGCCTGTCTAAAACTTATGCGATGACAGGTTGGCGCCTTGGGTATGGAGCGGGACCTAAGATCCTTATTGAAGCCATGATAACTTTGCAATCACAATCGACATCACATGCAACGTCTATTACTCAAGAAGCGGCGGTTGTTGCCCTCGAAGGCCCTCAGGATTTTATCAAGGAATGGGTGAAAACTTATACACACAGGCGAGATAAAGCCCTTGAAATTTTGGAGGGGACCTCTGGGCTTACCTGTCTTAAACCTCAAGGCGCTTTTTATCTCTATCCATCGTGTGTTGATTTAATGGGTAAGAAAACACCGTCTGGGGCGATTATTACGAGTGATACCGATTTAGCAACCTATCTTCTTGAATCAGCTGGAGTTGCCGTTGTGCCAGGAGCCGCTTTTGGGCTTTCGCCCCACTTCAGGATTTCCTATGCAACTGATACGGATTTGCTTTTGAAAGCCTGTCACCGGATTTCTCAAGCGATTGGGATGTTGAAGTAAAGGAATTTATTTTAGTGTGCACGCGCTGTGCATTATCCCACAGTCCGTGTTTCTCCCGCTGGAAACACGAGTGCATGTCCGCATACAAGCTTCACAAGTGCGATGACAATCGGACATCTCTCCGGAGGTTTGCAGACTGAGTTTGCACATACTATGGGCAGTCGGGCAGTCCATATGCGCAAAACTTGACTCTATCATCATTGGAAGAATCGCAAAGATGAGAGCAAGAGTTATTGATAAGTTTGTTATCTTTTTCATAGCCCTGCCTTTTCTCTAAAGTGTATTAACAAAATATAGCAACAATTTTTTAAAATAACGTTAATTTTTCTATTTTGATCGAGGAATGCTGATAAAAGAAATATACTCACATTTGAATATGCCTTATTTCTAGATTGCTTCGGGCTGTCGCCCTCGCAAAGACGAGGGTGGGGAGACGTCTTTGCGAGGCTCTGAAGAGCCGAAGCAATTGTCCAGGCATACATCTTTGCATTGTCAGAAAAAATCATTATATGCTATTCGTGAACTCACACTTTCATCAAGAGGAACCAAATGATTCATGGTTGGGTTGTGGTGGACAAGCCTCAAGGAATGTCCTCGGCACAGGTTGTCGCAAAAATTAAACGGCTCTTTAATGCCAAAAAGGCAGGCCATGGGGGAACGTTGGATCCCCTCGCAACTGGCGTTTTGCCCATTGCTCTAGGAGAGGCCACGAAAACCCTATCTTACGTGCTTGATGGAAGAAAGTCTTACCGTTTTGAAGTTAAATGGGGGGAAGCGCGCTCAACAGATGATCAAGAAGGCGAAGTCACAGCAACCTCGGATAAAAGGCCAAATCCTCAAGAAATTGAAGAAATTCTGCCTTTATTTAGGGGAAGTATCGAACAGATCCCTCCTGTTTACTCTGCCCTGAAGGTAAATGGCGAACGTGCATATGCCTTAGCTCGCCAGGGAAAGGAAGTTATAATGACAAAGCGTCAGGTTGAAATTGAGTCCTTGATGCTCGTTCAAACTACACCGGATACAGCAATCTTTGAGGTCGTGTGTAGTAAGGGGACATATGTACGCAGTCTTGCCCGCGATATTGCTGTGCATTTGGGCACGGTTGGTCATATTTTAGCGCTGAGACGCCTGATGGCGGGCCCTTTTCTAGAAGCAAGTTCGATTTTACTAGATTCTCTTCTCCAAATAGGGCATAACACAGGATTGATAAAATATGTTTTGCCTCTCCAAGGTGCGCTGGCCGACATCCTGGCACTTGAGATACAAGACATTGAAGCGGTAAAGCTTCGGCAAGGTCAGACCATTTTTTCTTCTCAAAAAGAAAGGGAAGAAGTTGCTTTGATCCTCTGCGGAGGTGTGCCGCAAGCCCTTGCGAAGGTGGGGGAGGGGCAAATTACGCCCCTACGTGTGTTCAATATAGAATAAGATAGGAGTGATAAGATGTCGATTACAAGTACACGCAAACAAGAACTTATTAAAGAGTTTGCAACTCAAGCAACGGATACCGGATCCTCTGAAGTTCAGGCAGCTGTTCTAACTGAGCGGATCGTCAACCTTACCGCGCACATGGGAAACCACAAAAAAGACTTTCACTCACGCCGAGGTCTTCTTATGCTGGTGAGCCGTAGGCGTCGGCTTTTGGATTATTTAAAGCGTACAGATGTAAGTCGTTATACAAAACTCATTGAGAGACTTGGACTGCGGCGCTAGGACTATAAAAGGAATCAAAATAGAATGTTTAAAATTTATAAGAAAGAAATCGAATGGGGTGGGCAAAAACTCACGCTGGAAACGGGTAAAATAGCTCGTCAAGCAGATGGTGCCGTTCTCGTAACCTATGGAGAAACCATTGTATTGTGTACAGCTGTTGCTAGAAAAGAAGCAACCCCAGGGACAGATTTCTTTCCACTGACAGTTCAGTATCAAGAGAAAGCTTATGCAGCGGGAAAAATTCCTGGTGGATTTTTCAAACGGGAAGGCAAGCCTAGTGATCGCGAAACATTGATCTCACGTCTTATTGATCGTCCCATCCGGCCGCTTTTTGCGCCAAGCTTTCGTAACGATACCCAAGTTATTTGCACAGTTTTAAGCCATGATTTGGAAAATCCATCCGATATCCCTGCGATTATCGGTGCGTCAGCTGCTCTAACGATTTCAGGGCTGCCCTTTTTAGGACCCATTGCAGCTTCTCGTGTTGGGTTTATTGACGGGGAATTGGTTTTAAATCCCACTTTGGCTCAATCCCTAAACTCGAAGCTAAACCTTGTTGTTGCAGGTACTGCTGAAGGGGTTTTGATGGTGGAGTCAGAAGCTCATGAGCTTTCCGAAGCTCAAATGCTTGAAGCCGTTATGTTTGGCCATCATCAGTTTCAACCTGTTATTAATGCTATCATTGATCTTGCGGAAGAATGCGCAAAAGAGCCCTGGGAGTTGGCCTCCGAGGATCCCCAAAAAGATAAACTCGTTGAACGATTGAAAGAGCTTGCGGAAAAAGACCTAGAAAGTGTTTATCGTATTAAAGAAAAAGGTCTTCGTACTGAAAAATTAGGGACTTTAAAAAATCAAACGGTTGAAGCGTTGAAAGAAGAAGGTTTCCCTGAAGAGCTCGCTGTGACTGAGTTTAAAGAGCTTGAAAAAGATCTTGTCCGTGGTGAGATTCTAAAGACCGGTAATCGAATTGATGGCAGAGATACCAAAACCGTCCGCCCCATTATTTGCGAGGTTGGCGTTCTCCCAAGAGCCCATGGAAGTGCTCTCTTTACGCGTGGATCTACCCAAGCTCTTGTTGTTGCCACACTTGGCACTGGCCAAGATGAGCAAATTATTGATGCCCTTGAAGGTGAGTATAAAGAAAACTTTCTGCTCCATTACAATTTTCCGCCCTACTCAGTAGGTGAAACGGGACGGATGATGGGCCCTGGCCGACGTGAAGTTGGACATGGAAAGTTGGCTTGGCGAGCAATCCATCCTATGATGCCATCAAAAGATAAATTTCCTTACACAGTGCGTGTTGTCTCAGAGATAACAGAATCAGATGGGTCCTCTTCGATGGCGACTGTTTGCGGGTCATCTCTTGCTTTGATGGATGCTGGAGTTCCTTTAGAAAGTCCCGTTGCTGGTATTGCTATGGGATTGATTAAGGAAGGTGAAAAGTTTGCTGTTCTTTCCGACATCCTCGGCGCTGAAGACCATCTTGGTGATATGGATTTTAAAGTCGCAGGAACTGAAAAGGGAATCACAGCCCTGCAAATGGATCTGAAGATAACAAGTGTTTCTCAGAGCATTATGGAAATTGCACTTGAGCAAGCCCGCGTTGGCCGTTTGCACATTCTTGGTAAAATGGCAGAAGCCCTTGGTGTTGCTCGTGAAGAGGTAAGAGAATATGCTCCTCGAATGATTACTTTTGTTATTCCTAAAGATAAGATTCGGGAAGTTATTGGGGCCGGTGGAAAAGTCATTCGTGAAATTTGCGAAACGACAGGCGCCAAAATTGATATTACCGATGATGGTACAATTAATGTCTCAGGTGCCAATGCAGAAGTTATTGAGGCTGCCGAAAAACGGATTCGCGGTATCACAGACGAACCTGAGGTTGGCCTCATATACAAAGGTAAGGTTGTACGGATTGTTGATTTCGGAGCTTTCGTGAGTTTCTTTGGAAGTCAAGATGGGCTTGTGCATATCAGCGAACTGGCTCCTCGACGTGTTGATAAGGTTGAGGACATTGTTAAAGTTGGAGATGAGATTTTTGTGAAAGTGTTAGAAATGGACAACCGCGGGAAGATCCGTCTTAGCATGAAGCGCGTTGATCAGAAAACAGGCGATGAAATCTCTTCTAATGCAAATACTGTGGAAGTCGAAGCCTAACGTAGGTCGTTATTTTTAAGGAGAGAAAGAGCGTTGAAATCGCTTAATCCCATACGCATATCAGGACGTGAAGTTCTTCCCCTCATTGAAGGGGGGAAGGGCATTTCAATCTCTAATGGTGAAAGCTCAGGCGCTTGGTCTGCAGCCGGAGGCGTGGGAACTTTTTCTGCCGTGAATGCGGACGCCCTGGATGCGCAAGGAAATCTTATTCCCATTGTTTACAAAGGGCAAACCCGAAGAGAGCGGCATCGCGAGCTTATAGAGTATGCAATCCAAGGGGGAGTTACCCAAGCTACGATCGCCCACGAAAGATCGAATGGAGACGGCCGCCTTCATATGAATGTCCTGTGGGAAATGGCGGCAGTTGAAGAAGTTCTTCATGGTGTTTTAGAAAAAGTCAGTTCTTTTGTTCATGGCGTTACCTGTGGGGCCGGAATGCCCTATCGGATTGCTCAAATTACAGCAAGCTATGGGATTTACTACTACCCAATTGTCTCTTCTGGGCGTGCCTTTCGCGCCCTTTGGAAGCGAGCCTACCACAAGTTTCCTGAATGGTTAGGAGCAGTGGTTTATGAGGATCCCTGGCGTGCAGGCGGTCATAATGGTCTTAGCAACAGCGAAGATCCAAATAAGCCAGAAGATCCTTACCCGCGCGTTCTTGAACTTCGTCAAGTGATGCGTGAGTTTGGGCTTCACGATGTTCCCATTGTGATGGCGGGGGGCGTTTGGTATTTGAGAGAATGGACTGATTGGATTGAAAACCCTGATCTAGGCCCCATTGCCTTTCAATTTGGGACTCGCCCGCTTTTGACTCAAGAAAGTCCTATTTCTGATGCGTGGAAACAGCGCCTTTTAACCTTAAAGCCAGGTGACATTTATTTGAACCGGTTTAGCCCGACAGGATTTTATTCCTCTGCGGTGTCGAATCCCTTCTTAGATGATTTAAAAGAACGTTCAGCACGCCAAGTAGCTTATTCCGTTACAGCTGTAGGTGATCATACTGAAGGTTTTCCTGTAGGCGCGCGGGGGAGACTTGTCTACCTCACGCCCCATGATAAAGAAATGGCAGAAGCCTGGGTAAAAGCGGGCTTTACGGAAGCCATGCGCACTCCAGATTCGACGCTCATTTTTGTACAATCTGAAAAATCCAATGAAATCCTTACCGATCAAATTAATTGTATGGGTTGTTTAAGTGCTTGTAGTTTCAGTAACTGGTCCCAAGATGAAACGGGCACAACAGGGCGAAAGGCGGATCCGCGTTCATTCTGCATTCAAAAGACCCTCCAAGCGATTAGTCATAGTGAGGAAGTCGATACACAGCTGATGTTTGCAGGTCATGCAGCCTATCATTTTTCTGAAGATCCCTTCTATGCTGGTGGGTACATCCCTACCGTTAAAGAGCTCGTGGAGAGATTGCAGACAGGGGACTAGGTTCTGAAGAAGATGGCTTGGTTATGGCTGTTTTCTGCTACAAATTTGAAGGAAATAGAACATGAGACCTTCGATAGCACTCAACTCACATAGGCAAGCGATCAAACACATCGTTGAGCAGAACCATGCTCGTAATGCCCGAGTTTTTGGATCTGTTTTGCATGGAGATGACACTGACAACAGTGATCTTGACTTGCTTGTTGATCCAACAGGTGAAACGACCTTAATGGATATTGCAAAGATTCAAAATCGGCTGCAAGTTTTGCTTGGCGTTCCTGTGGATGTTCTTACCCCAAGGGCTTTGCCAGAACGATTTCGTAGTCAGGTTCTGAAAGAGGCTAGGCCTATATGAGCAAAGAATCGAAACTTCATATAGTCAATTATCTTGAACATATTCTGACAGCCATCAGACGGATCAATCATTATATAGATGATGTAAGTGAGGTTGCTTTTCTTAAAAGCGAGCTTATTCAAGATGCAGTTATCCGTAACATCGAAATTATTGGTGAGGCTTCTCGTAATATAGATTGCTATCATCCGCATTTTACTGCTGAACATCCAGAAGTTCCTTGGAGTGATCTTTATTGGATGCGTAATCGAGTATCACATGGTTATTTTACTGTAGATTTAGAGCTTGTTTGGAAAACACTTGAAAAAGATATTCCAGAACTCGAGAAGCAAGTTCAAAAAATATACAAACAGTTAGGTTCAGTAGAGTGACAGGAAATGCGTTTGCAAACAGGAGATTAGGGGAGGAAGCATGAATGACCAAGAGAACTCACCCAGCAATGAGGGGAAAGATATTCTTTCATTAATTTCAAATTACTCTAAAACTTGGAACCTCTTATCCAAGTTTGAAGAGGGGAAGCTCGTCCTTCCTAAAGATTCTGCTCCATCTACCGAGACGTTAGGTTATAAAGAATCCATTGAAGCGATGGGGGGGCTTAAGAAATACCTGATTGATAAGGGAGAAGCCACATCTCACTTTGGAATCCATCCAAAACAAAAGCTTGAAGGAATTTTGGGAAACATTGAGCAGACTTTTGGGGAAAGTCAGCTTTACGCCTCCGCAGAAGAAAAAGCAGCTCATCTCCTTTATTTCCTGATCAAAGACCATCCCTTTAGTGATGGAAATGAATCCATCAGTGTGCTTTTATTTCTTATCTATCTTAAAAAGCAAGGAATCTCCTTAGCTCCATTTAGTGATATGACTTTGGTTGCCTTGGCTTTACTGATAGCTGGCAGCGATCCTTATGATAAAGACCTCATCATCCGTTTAATTGTGAATATGATTGTATTGTAGGTATAAAAATTTCTCATAAATTTATTATAACTCATCTATATTCCCTTCGCTGTCACGCACGAAGCGTGCTGAGGGTGAGGGGGAAATATTTTTCAAATGGCCAATTGCAAAACTGGTTTTGTTTTGGAAAATATGAAAATATATTAAATGTAAACTCAACATCGATGTGTTCATACCTTAATGAACACATCGATGTTGAGTTTACATTTATTGCGACCCCCCCCCTTGTGGGAGAGGTATCCTGTTCATTTTTTTTAAAGTGAGTAGGACCTCCATTAATAACTCAGAACTGAAAATTCAAGCTCTCTTTGAAAAGGCAAAGGCAAATTTTCCTCTCCATGCCCATACCCTGGCAAATGAAAAACGGGC
>DATKTE010000298.1:0-2299 GCA_035531295.1 Alphaproteobacteria bacterium | reverse complement strand
CAGAAAGCTCTTAAGCTTGTGAAGCTAGCAGACTTTGCAGATCTTCAACCAGAGAGATTCGATGGTTGCTTAAATTGGATAAAAAAACAGAAGGAAAACAATCATGAAAATAGTTAATGGACTCGACCAAAATACACCTAAGTGGTTGGAATGGAGACGGTTAGGTCTAGGCGCTAGTGATTTACCAGCAATATGCGGAGTATGCCCTTACCGCACCCCATACGACGTCTACTTGGATAAGCTCGACCTAAGCTTGCAGACTGAAAACGAGTGGATGAAGCGTGGTAAGAACTATGAAGAAGAAGCGCGCATCGTCTTTAACACAGACAAGAACCCCAACTTTGAGCCTGTACTCATCGAACATGACGAATTTAGCCACTTTAGAGCCTCTCTAGACGGCTATTGCCATTTCAATCGGGAAATACTCGAAATAAAGATACCTGGCGCTACAACGCTCCAGAAGGTGTCTAACGGCATTGTCCCTAAAAACTACATGTACCAAATACAATGGCAGCTTTACGTTGCCTATGCGCAAAAGGCGCATCTCTTCGTCTACCATCCTGAGACTTTGTTTTGCTATACCCTCGCGATTACACCCGATGAAAAAATCCGCGATGAGATGATAGAAAAAGCGCATCAATTTTGGGCTGACCTACAAAATGGTGTTCCCCCAGAGGATGCAAAGAAAGCACATCCCATTCAGCATGACAGATCCAAAACCCTCATGGATGAAATTGTGATGCTCAAAGCAGTAAATAAGGCAAATGACGATCTTATATCAAAGAAAAGAGATGAACTTTTCGAGCTTGAAGGAACGGCCTATTCAATTGAATCCGAAACGGCTGTCTTTAGAAGATCTGAAGTTTCTCGAATCGATTATAAGAAAGCGTGTCAAGATAACCACCTTGACTTATCAAAATACCAAGGGAAAAAAACAGTAACCTGGACCATCAAAGAAAAGAAATAACCAAAAAAAGGAGAAACTAAAATAATGAATCTAGATGTCGTGCACACACTTATCAATATTTTCAACATGAGCCTATTGTTATGTCTAATATTACGCAAAAAACCATCATGTGTGACTACACTAAATTTCGATGATTTGGAGATCACATCAAAGATTGAGAAGAAAAAAGAAAATACATCCAAATGTTAATGAGTGAAAAATATAAAGATTTTGCAAGCTTTATGAAACACCACTGTTGCGATGATTCGATGTATATTTATTGCGAAGAACAAATTTCTCATGAGGGTAAATTAATGTTGTATATTGAAGTAGACAACGAGGATTCTTTGGATGATGGGTTTTATCATGAAGTTGAAGTGTCCTATTGTCCATTCTGTGGATATTCGCCTAAACAAAATGATGAAAAGAATAAAGTTTGACAACTACCAATTGACTACCAGTTTTTAACGAATTGGTAGTTGAACAGAAAACCAGCCGAAAAAAAAGGCAAATAGCACAATTAATGCGACGAATAAAAACGGTGACAAGATCATCATTAGCATCTCAGCGTCGAGTTTCTTCAAAATCTGTCCAAATTAGCGGTTTTTTCTCAGGCCCCGCCATAGGGCTAAAGTCAATCTGGATGGGCAGGCCTGTTGTCCTGTCTATCTCGAAGCGAATTATGTCTTCTGCGAACTCCTCTATGACGTTATCGGGTTCGTACTCATATGTTTCCATGCAACATTGACTGAGCAAAAATAAAGTTACGATTGCGATAAAAGGAAATAGTCCGTAGCAGATAACTCGTTCTAGATTGTTTTTCATCCTAATAGAAATCCTCCAAAAGACGTGTTATTATTTGTAGCTGCACCAAATACATCGTTAGTATCTCCTCCCTCACCCGTTGAAAGAACTTGAATCACAGCGGTATCCGCTGAATCCATATCAGCATTAATGCTCACGGTATTGTTTAAGTTTTGTGCTCCAGCTGCCCTTGCAAAAGGTCTTAAATATGTTCTATTAGAAGTTACACAACTTATGCTCATTCCCGTAGCTGCTGTGCAATCAATAATTGTAGCTGACCCTGTTAATGAATACTTCCCATCAACTGGTGCCGTGAAAACACCCGCTGTGGTAAAATCGCTATTAACATCATATACCTCAGTAAGGGCATCCGCTCCTAGCTGGTACGAGGTTCCCGTTCCCGATTTATTCAATACAGTAGCGGCTAAATACCCAAAGAAAGCCGGCGTGCGCGGAAAGGTAACCTCTCCGGTACTTTGAACGCGAATATTGTCTGTAGTTCCCAATGCCGTGCCTGTGGACATAACCCAAGGGTCGACTGTGGGCGTT
>DATKTE010000297.1:0-12872 GCA_035531295.1 Alphaproteobacteria bacterium | reverse complement strand
GAGTGAAGCCCAACCCACAAAGTCCATTGATTACGTTTCTAAAGAAGATTAACCTTTAGAAATTACCCCTTGTCCCCATACAATTGATGGGCGCGCTTTTCAAAAGCATTGAGCATTTTGTTGAAGGCATTTTCAAAAACCAACTGTGTCGCACTTTGAAACAAACTATTACGAAACTCAAAATCAATAAAAAAGTCAATGTTCGTGCCCGCGTCTGGGCCTTCTTTAAATGTCCAATGATTATTCAGGTGGTGGAAAGGCCCTGTAATGTATTCCACATCAATACGAGACTTCGGTTGTAAATGAACACGGGACCTGAATGTTTCACGAAAAAATTTATATCCCACACTTAAATCTGCAACAATGTCCGTTTCGGATTTTGAAATAATTCGCACAGCAGCACACCAGGGTAAAAATTCAGGATATTTTTCCACATCGGCAACCATATCAAAAAGCTGATCAGGACTGTAGGGTAGAAAATGGGTGTGAAGACGGGTTCCCATTTACTTGCGCAGCTGCGCTTCCCGTGCCGCTCTTAGACGATTGAAATCATCCCCGGCATGGTAAGACGAGCGGGTTAAAGGGGAGGCTGACACCATCAGAAATCCTTTGCCACGGGCCATACGAGCATAATCTTGAAACTCATCAGGAGTGACAAACCGATCAAGGACATGATGCTTAGGGGTTGGCTGAAGGTACTGACCAATGGTCATAAAATCAACAGATGCGGCCCTTAAATCATCCATCACCTGATAGACTTCCATTTTTGTTTCGCCGAGACCTACCATAATCCCTGATTTTGTAAAGATCGAAGGATCCAGCTCTTTCACTGTTTGCAAAAGATGCAAAGAATTAAAATACCGCGCTCCCGGCCGAACCTCTGCGTAAAGCCGTGGAACGGTTTCTAAATTATGGTTATACACATCGGGTCGAGCGTCCACGACAATCTCAATGGCCCCTTCTTTTCTTAAAAAATCTGGGGTTAAAACCTCAATCGTTGTTCCAGGGGCATTCTTTCGAATGGCACGTATGGTCTGGGCAAAATGATCAGCTCCACCATCATCTAAGTCATCCCGATCCACAGACGTCACCACAACGTGATGCAGGCCCATTTCCGCAATGGCTTCCCCTACCCTTTCCGGCTCGTGAGGATCCAAAAGATCAGGTCTGCCAGTCTTTATGTTACAAAAGCGACACGCGCGCGTGCACACGCTTCCCAGGATCATAACGGTTGCATGCTTTTTCGCCCAGCATTCCCCAATATTAGGACATGCAGCTTCTTCACAAACCGTATTAAGTTTTTGACGACGCATCAAATCCCGGGTTTCTTGGTATTCGCTCGATACTGGAGCCTTCACGCGAATCCAGTCGGGTTTCTTTAGCTTTTGTTGGACAATTGGTTCAGTAACTTTTTCCATACTTCCCTATACCAGAAAGCGAATAAAAAGACCAAGTTTTTTGATCCATAAGTGAGCAACAGCTCAATAATTATAAAAAAATGGGCCTCCTATGAAGGAAGACCCATTGTGGTGATAAAAAGAAAAAAGGTTAAAGTTAGTCTTCCTGCACTAAGAAAAGTGGAGTTGGTATTCCAGTTATTGTGTAGCAAAAACCGTACTTGCCGACGTATCCTGAAAGTTCTTTTGCAAACTTGGTAAAATAGGGTTTAATTTCTTTTTCATTATCATCGTATTTTACTTGAATTTTCTTAGCTATTCTGTTAATTATTGTAATTTCCGGCTCTTTTTCACTAAAGCCCTGCATATCAAATCCAATTTTATCGGCATTTATGTATAACCACGAACGACCTTTTTGATCTTCAAAAGACGTTTCACCCGCAAACATTCCACCGAGAATATGCTCATTCCAATCGAGGACAGGAGCCGGGTAGGACGTCCAATCCACTTTTTTCGTTGTTTTTCCTGTTTCTTTTTCTTTTTCTTTTTCTTTTTCTTTCCCCTTCCCTGGAGCTTCTTCCCCATAGTCCTCAACCCTGACAACTCTCGCTCCTAATAAGCTCAACACTATATTTTCTTCTTTTGGATCCCAATAAAACTTGCGAGTGTTCGGCTTCCGATAGAATAGGGCAGCTCTTCCAAAATCCTGATCAATACCTTTTTGTATTTTTCTATTTTTTATTTCTTTCCCATTACCTGGAGTTTCTTTCTTAAAGTCTTCGCGGCTAGCATGTAATATCGTTTGGAGTTCCTTCCCTTCTTTAATTAACTTCTTTGCGTCATTATAATGCCAAATAGCGCTTTTCAATTGCATTTTGACATCCACCTCTTTTGGATTGCTCGTTGAAATTACCACACGCAATGCTTCTTGAGCAAGCCTAATAGCCGTTAGCTTTTGAGCGTAACCATTTGAAAGATCAGCATTTTCCGCTAGCAATTCTTTTTGCTCAGAACGCTTCTCCTTCAGAACCGTTTTTTTAGCACGTAACGCTCCAAGTGCATCATAAGGATCACCCTTAAGGACCGAGTCAATATCAAATCCTGCATTCACACAGGAAGCTGTAGCTAAAAAAGAAAAAGCAAGTAAAGTAAAATATCGTTTCATAACAACCACCTAATTATTAAATAACAAACCATAAGAATAATGAAAAATCATCATTAACAACTGAGAAAATAATATTAAACCATAAAATATGCAAGTGCTGCTTTAAAAAATCTACACCTATAATTTAGAATTAAAAATGAATCACGCGTCCAAAGGCATCTAATGTGGATTCATGCATCATCTCAGACAGCGTTGGGTGGGGAAAGATCGTGTCTATGATTTCTTGTTCAGTGGCTTCTAGGGTTTTAGCTAAACAGAATCCTTGGATGAGTTCCGTCACTTCAGCACCGATCATATGAGCCCCCAAAAGCTCACCTGTTTTGCCATCAAAAATGGTTTTCACAAGGCCTTCTGGCTCCCCCATAGCAATGGCTTTGCCATTGCCAAGGTAAGGGAAACGCCCCACCTTTAGCTCATATTTTCCAGTAGCTTTAGCTGCCTCTTCCGTCAATCCAACGCTTGCTATTTGAGGATAACTATATGTGCAGCCCGGAATGTTTGTCTTTTTCATGGGGTGAGCTGTTTTAAGGCCTTTTATCTTTTCAACGCATAAGACACCCTCATGACTAGCCTTATGGGCAAGCCAAGGACCCGCTGCCACATCTCCTATGGCATAAATACCAGGCTCATCCGTTGCACACCATTCATTGGTCACAATATGGCCCTTCTCAACTTTAACTTTTGTTTTTTCAAGGCCCAGGTTTTCCGTATTCGCCACAATCCCCACAGCCAAAATCACTCGGTCGACTGTTAGCTCTTGTTGCTTTCCATTCACCTCTAGTGTAGCCGTAACTGAATCTTTGTTCTTCTTCAAAACCTTGACAGTAGAGCTTGTATGAATCTTCATTCCTTGCTTTTCAAAAGACTTATGGGCAAAGGCTGATATTTCTTTGTCTTCAACGGGTAAAATCCGATCTTGAACTTCAACAATGGTGACATCTGCGCCCATTAGCCTATAAAAGCTTGCAAATTCAACGCCAATTGCCCCTGACCCGATAACAAGAAGGGACCCAGGCATTTTCTCTGGTGTCATGGCTTCTCTGTAGGTCCAGACAAGCTTTCCATCGGCCTCAAGACCCGGAAATTGCCGAGCACGTGCCCCAGTTGCTAAAATCACATGAGGCGCTGTAAGAGACGTTTTCCCATCTATCAGAAGTTCTATGTCAGTTCCCTGTCGACCTTTGATTTGAGCCGTTCCTTCAATAACCGTTATTTTATTCTTTTTCATCAAGTGGCGAACGCCATTCGCGAGCTGGTTTGCAACAGCACGAGAGCGTTCAATAATTTTCTTAAAATCAAAGGAGACTTTTTCGGCCTTAAAGCCATAAGCATCGAGAGAATGAAGGAGATGATTAATTTCGGAAGTCCGCAACAAAGCTTTTGTAGGAATGCATCCCCAGTTAAGGCATATGCCCCCCATTTGTTCCTTTTCGACAACAGCTGCTTTAAGACCCAGCTGACTAGCCCGGATTGCAGCGACATAGCCACCTGGACCACCGCCGATAATTACTATGTCATAATCTGCCATTTTTTGACTCCACTTTTTGCCTATGTGATTGTCTGATAGCATATGTCATAGACGATCTCTATGGTAAATTTCTCAACTCTTAGAGGGTAACACTTTTGAGGCATCAGGATCAGTTTAAAATTTTTGAAGTGATATTCGGAGATACAGTAGAAAAGAAGGGAATGGTACCAACAACACACAACCCATTCCCAAATTTCCTAAGTATGAGCCAAGAAGCCAATATGGAGGCGGCTTCTGTTAACTCATCCTCACCCTAGCTAAGTAGAGTTGATATTTCTAATTCAATTTAAATATACAAAATATGTTCTAGAGTTATGCAATTTGCTTGGGAGCCCGTCAGCTCTTCAAGCTGGAGAAGATGAAGGCACCCCTCTTGCCGCAACTTCCTGAGAAAAATCATATCTACCAAACCGTGTGCGACTTTTTGCATAGATAACGCTCACCAGCCCTGCAGCTGCTCCTAAAATAATATAGAATGCAGGGGTGACAGGGCTGCCTGTCCAATCTACAAGAAAGGTTGCAATCATAGGTGTCGTTCCTCCAAAGATGGCCATTCCGGTACAATAGCTAAATGCAAGACCACTGTAGCGCGTCTCAGGAGAGAAAAGATCTGCCATAAAGAGATTCATGGGCCCTTGAAACCACGCTGCAAGAATAACCAGAGAAAATTGGGCACTTACAACAAAAAATGTGCTTTCTGAGGTTAAGAGAGAAAGAAATGGATAAATTCCGAGGAGAGTCACAATGGCCCCCGTCCCCATGACAACCTTCCCCCCAAATTTATCCGACATCCAGCCACTAAAAGGCGCCAAAATGATATAGCTAAGGATGCCAAATGAAGTGACAATTAGTGCTTCAGAAGAGGACCACTTTTGAAAAGTAGTAAGGAATACATTCACATATTTCATTGAAATTGTTGACATTATCCCTGAAAAAGCAGCGATTCCGATGACGCATAAGATCGCCGAAGGATTTTTTTTGATGACTTCAAGCAAAGGAAAGTTATAAACAGTTTTTTTCTGGTTCAAAATTTCTGTCATATAAGCATCTGTGATGCGTTGCCGAATATAAAAACCAATGAAACCCACGACGATTCCAAATAGAAAAGCAACTCTCCACGACCATGTAGGTAAGAGTTCTAAAGTACATAAAGAAGCAACGGCTGATCCCAATAAAGACCCGATGGCACTTGAAGAAGTTATCATTCCTCCTGCAAAACCCGCTTTGCTAGGTTCAACGTTTTCAACAACTAAGATTCCTGCACCATTATACTCTCCCCCTGTGCAAAGCCCTTGCAAAAGCCTTAATAAAATTAAAGCCAAGGGCGCAAAGGCGCCAATAGTTTCATAAGTAGGCAACAGGCCTATGCAAAACGTTGGAATAGCCATCAATAAGATTGAAAGAGTCAATGCGCGTTTTCGACCATATATATCACCAATATAGCCAAAGATAATCGCCCCAATAGGACGCATGATGAACCCGATTGCGAATGTTCCAAGGCCTAATAATATGGAAACTATTTTATCTTCAGACGGAAAGAAAAGAGGACTCATAACTGGCGCTAAGAAAACAAATAGACTCCAATCATAATATTCTAGAGAATTCCCTATCATTGCGGCAGTAATAATCCTGCTTGATTTTGTTTTTTTCATTTTGCCCCCTATTTTTTTATAGCTATTGCACCAATCTGTTCTCTACCATCAAACTTCATATCTTCAGGACATATTTCTAAGGCAGCATTATATCCTATTTCTTCAATCACAAAACCAACTTTTTTGAGAGAACGTGATAAAACTTCTTTATCAAAAAGATGAACAAAACTAGGTAAATCACAAGCACGCGCGGGAGTGCAATATGGAATATTTTCAATGAATCCTGGCCAAGCATGTCCTTCAGCCTTACGCTTTAGATAGATCGGCAAAAATTTTTGAAAAGTGCCCATATAGGGACTTCCTCCCAAAAAAAAGAATTTCCCCCCCGGTTTTAGCCACCTAAAAATTTTTTCAAAAGCCAGCTCAATCTCCTCAGGCAATACAAAGGAAAGGACACGCGAAGCAAGAACAGCGCCTAAACTATCTTCTCCAAAATCAATTTCATTTGGCATTCTTCCCGGTTTAATCTCAAGACGTTTGAGATTAGAAGGCGAAACTTTGCTTTTTAGAATTTGTAGATGTCGTTCATCAAGATCATTAGCAATTACATAAGCTCCCTTCTCCAAGGCAAGAAGCGTGGCTAGACCGTAAGCAGCCCCTATATCAAGAACAGGTCCAGGAGCCTGGGCTGAATAGTCAATAAAAGCTTTTATATACTTTTCAGGTTCAGAAAGCATATAGCCCATATTATTAAGCGTCACGACGAGGGCATCTTTAGTTTCAGGCTGAATGAGCATCTTTGACAACATCAATACTTTATCTAATGAATTAATTTTCTGTTCATATATACAAATTTACTTCTTATATTATTTAGTCAATAATGTAAAGCTCAAAAATAAAATTTTAGCACTGTGCAAACAACTGTATCATCCTACCTTCTCAATAGGCTCTCCCACTCCATAATCACGCGCAAAAGCTTCATGTAGATAGTCTCGAAGTGCCAAGACTTTTTTTGAGCCTTCAAATTCCTTTGGGTAGATATAATAGGATTGAACATGAGGACCTGGGATATGAGTCAAAACTTGGACAAGGCCTGACTCTTTAAGTCCTGGATGCTCATTGGAAAGAGCGATAATACCAAGCCCCTCCTTAGCCATCATAAACCTTGCGTGGGGCGAATTGACTTCAAGAAGTGGTTCGCGTATCTCGCCTGGTTCTGCTCCGAGTGTTAGGTGCCAGTTCATGGCTTTGAAGGGCTGAGCTTCAACATGATCTCCATAGGCAATAAGTCTATGGTGGTCCAGATCTTTCGGGTCTTTAGGTACACCAAACTTCTGAAGGTATTCCTTGCTAGCATAAAGTCCCGCTTGATTTGTTAGCAAAGGCTTTTGCACCAAGCCTTCAGCTTCAGTTCCATGGATTGACGGCCGAATAACAACATGGGCTTCTCCAAACTCCAATGATGGGACGGAGTCTTTAACTTTGATGGTTAATCGAATATGAGGGTATAATTTTAAAAAACCTGAAATATAAGGAAGGAGGAAAAAATTCACCAGTCCACTATTGGCTACCACTCTAAGTGGCCCCCTGGGCTCATTCTCTTCTTCATATAGCTTCTCAGTTACAGATTCAAGTTCGCTTAAAAATTTTCCAACTACCGGCGCTAAAAGTTCTCCTTGAGCGGTTAAGGTTAAGCCCCTCGCATGACGGTGAAACAATTTAATGCGGAGGCGCTCTTCAAGGAGTTGGATGCTCCGGCTCAAAGCGGGCTGACTAATATTTAAAATCTCGGAAGCCGTTGTAAATTTTTTAGCTTTTGCAACGTAATAAAAAATTTTTAGCTTATCTAAGTCTAAATTTAATCTCATATATTCACTCCCCAGGAACAACACATCCATTTCAGGTTTTAAAATCAAAACAATTTACTTGATGTTACTAGCATTTTTTTCTTACTCTTTGCAAGAATTATTGTCAAAATTGGATTTCGAGAAAGGACTTCTCCCTCTCGACGGGCAGGGGGAATTCTGATAGTTTTAATAAAAATGAGTGGAACATGATGAAAAAAGTAAGTCTATTTGTATTTTGTTGTTTATTATCAGCATGCTCGGTTCTCGAAAAATCGGATCCTCTTCCCCTTTACACTTTAAAAAGTGAAGCTTTTCAACCATCGCATGCGCTTGTCGTCCCTCTTGCTATTGATCTACCATTAAGTGAGGCCAGCTTAAATACAGCTCGCATAGCCATCACCCCTTCTCCTTATCAAAGAGACTATCTGGCCAATGGGCAATGGCCAGCGCCTTTGCCAAACGTCTTACAAGAAGTCCTGCTTCAAAGTCTGAGCGAACGGTGGGGGGGAACTTATGTGAACCGCATGAGTGCTGGGCTTAAAACAAACTATCTCCTTCAGACTGAAATTCAAGACTTCTCAGTTTATTATTTGGATAGGAATATGCCTGAAGTTCACTTGAAAATCAGCTTCAAACTTGTCAATTTTCGCGAAAGGCGTGTCGTTGCTGCCCAGACATTTTGTGAAATTACTCGAGCCCCTTCAAGCACTATGCAAGGGATAACATGTACTTTTAACCAAGGACTTCATTGTCTTCTCAAAAAAGCAGTGCCGTGGATGGAAGATGTTTTTCTAAAAGAAAGCTTTCTTAATTCCCGTAAGGATAAATTGGGTGGCAAGAGCCGTTAGAATAATCCCGAAAACGCGGGTAACCACGTTTGACCCTGTCACCCCCAGAAACTTCTGCATAAACGGCGCAGCTTTCAAGCAAAGATAGGTCACCCCAATTACAATTAGGACAATTCCTACTAAAATAAGCTGATGATGAATGGATGAGTCCCCTTCTTGTGCAAGAAGAACAACTGTTGTAAGGGCTCCTGGGCCTGAAATCAGAGGAATAGCAAGAGGAAAAACTGTAATATCGCGACTTATAATGGCTTCCTTTTCTTCAGGAAGGGTTGTTGACGTCATTCCCGTGTGATGAGCAACAACCATTTCAACAGCGGCTATCATCAACAAGAATCCGCCCGCGATTTGAAAGGCTGCCTCGCTAATTCCCATTAATTTTAAAAGGAAGTCTCCTCCAAAAGCAAAAACGATCAGAACGATAGCTGAAATAAAGCAAGCCATATAAGCACTTTTATTGCGTTCATTTGCCGTCATTCTATGAGTTAAAGTCATAAACATGGGCACAAGCGCCACGGGATCGATAATTACAAAAAGGCTGATAAAGGCGTTGAGGTATGAATTGAGCATATTGTTAGCTTACACGAAGAGGGACTTTTATAAAAGGGCGAAGGAAACAAAGGTATTTCATCAGAAAGTACGAAAGCTCACATCGTGGAATCCCATATTCGTGTGCAATTACGCCCGTTTGCTTTGGCAACGAAAAGGGCTTTGTCAGCGTGATCTACGCTCTCTTGAATTGAAAAATCCTGGTCAAGCGCTGCTACTCCAAAAGATGCTGTAATCTTGATCGGCCCAAGAGGACCTATCTCAATTGGCATTTCAGAAATCCCAATGCGCAGAGCTTCTATCCTCTGATAAGAAGACGGTATATCAGTTTGTTGCATACAAAACAAAAACTCCTCTCCCCCGTAGCGAAATAGTTTATCATAAGGATGAAGATGCTCGGTCATGTAGCGAACTAGGGCAACTAACGCTTTGTCTCCCGCAGAATGTCCAAATTTATCATTGATATTCTTGAAAAGATCTATATCCATCATAGCAATAGAGCATTCCTGAGAGTCTCGTTTAACCATTTCATGAAGTTCCCGTAATATGGGAAGCATATCGGTTCGGTTAATAGCACCTGTTAGCGGATCATGTGTATAAAGTGACACCTCCACTTCATGCTTTAAGGAGGCCATCTCAAGCCGCATCCGCTCCATTGCATTTGCAAAGCTGTCATAATCATGAGCTTCGATTTGATTTCCAGCCTCTTGCGTAAAAAGTAAATGTGTAACCATCTGGTGCATATGCTGATGTGCATCACCAACTGCAGAAAAGCCTGGGTGATCCCTCAATTTTTGCGGAGAGTCATTGTAATACCATTGACCGAAGGTGCATTCTTCATGTGATTTCTGTGAAATATTGTGTTTATCAACGGGGAGTCGACAAATAAGCGTTCGGATCAGTGAATTATACCATTGGATGTGATTATATGTGGCTTGATCCAAATGGGTAAGGACAGCTTGCAGTTCCTCACGACTTACATAAGTGAATGCCATATATGTTCCTGTCGTTGTATAAAGCTTATTCTATATTATAATATATTAATTTTCTTAAGATAATCATAAATGCTGAGAGAATTTTCACCTAAAATGTTAGGTCATTGTTTTAAATATAAAATATAATGGCATTTGTTGAGCAGCTTCCTCTGGGTGATTAGCGGCGATTATCCCTTGAATCTATTTTCTATTAAAAGAACCTCCCCTTCTTCTTTCCTAGAGCATCCTTACGGTCCCACTTGTTGTTGAATAGACTAACATGATGATATATACGTATATGTCGTCGTTGGTAGCCTTGATGAGAATAATAATTGAGACACATACAGATTGCTTGCGTTCTTTCTCCGCTGCATTGGCGTAGCCGAGTCAGAGCTGAAGCTATCCAAAAGTAGGTATATTCCACTGAAATAAACCAAGGAAAATATAATGCCCTTCCCTTCTATTAACCCCATCGCCTTTCAAATTGGCCCACTTGCTGTTCACTGGTATGGACTTGCCTATGTTGTAGGAATTTTGGGATGGTGGCAGTATAGTCTTTGGCTGACCAAAAGATTTCCCCTTATCGATCGCAAAATGGTGGATGATTTCCTTGTATGGGCCATTGTGGGTGTGATTTTAGGAGGACGCCTTGGGTATGTACTCTTTTATACCCCTGCAAAATACATAGCTAATCCGCTAGAAATCTTTCAAGTATGGAAAGGGGGAATGGCCTTTCATGGTGGTCTTTTAGGTGTTCTTATAGCAACAGCCATATTTACCTATCGCCGTGGAATTTATTTCTTAAACTTTTCGGACCTTGCTTGTTGTGGGGTCCCCATAGGACTTTTCTTTGGAAGAATCGCTAATTTTATAAATGGAGAAGTTTTCGGCCGGATAACAGATGTTTCATGGGGCATTGTATTCCCGCATGGCGGGAGTTTGCCCCGCCACCCTAGTCAGTTGTATGAAGCGTTTTTGGAGGGAATCGCCCTCTTTGTTATCCTTGCTTTTGGAGCACTTTTCACTCGCTGGCCTCACCGGCGAGGACTATTAAGTGGGATTTTCTTGTTGGGTTATGCTGTAGCGCGCATTTTGGCTGAGTGTTTCCGTGAACCTGATAGTTACTTAGGATACTTTGCGGGTGGCCTTACCATGGGACAGATTCTCTCTTTTCCTCTCCTTGCGGGTGGCCTCTTCTTTATCGTACGAGCCATTCTTAGGAAAGAGAATGCTTGAATCGATTATCGCCCAAGAGATTGATGAAAAAGGCCCTCTTCCCCAAAGCCGCTTCATGGAGCTGGCCTTACAACATCCCCTTTATGGGTATTATCGATCCCAGGAAGCTGTGGGGCAGGATTTTACAACGTCCCCTGAAATCAGTCAGGTCTTTGGTGAACTTATTGGCGCCTGGGCAATCGATTATTATCTAAAACTGAATCAACCCAAAAAAATGTCACTCATTGAGCTTGGCCCTGGAAAAGGAACATTGATGGCTGATTTCTTGAGAATGGCCAAGGTTTCAAAATCTTTTTCTGAAGCCATAAACGTTACTTTAGTGGAAATGAATTCTCTTTTGAAAACCACTCAGCGAGAGACGATTAAGTCCCCTACAACCTGGGGCGAACGATTGGAAGATATTCCCACCCCTTCTTGTCCAGTCATCATCATCGCTAATGAGTTTTTTGATGCTCTTCCCTGTAATTGTTTTACACGCCAAGATAATGTGCTTTATGAGAGGCGAGTTGGGATTCAAGAAGGCAAGCTTGTTTTTACCCCATTTATGCTTCATGAAAGCGAAGGGCCTGATCAAACATGGGAAGAAAGTCCCTCGACTGAGTCTCTTATCAATGAGATTTGTACGCGTCTTTTAAACCAAATGGGGGCTTTCCTCTGCATCGATTATGGTTATGAAACGGGAGGGGGTGACAGCCTTCAAGCCCTTTTTGGAGGAGAATCATCCGATCCCCTCACCCATGTTGGAAGATCGGATTTGACTTGTCATGTTGACTTTGGACACCTTAAAAAAATCGCTCTTTCCCGTGGCCTTGCTGTCTTGGGACCTCTTTCTCAAAGGCATTTTTTAAAGACAATTGGTTTTGATATAAGAATAGAAATGTTAAAGCGTGAAAACCCTGCGCAAATTACAAGCATAGAGGCCGCGGCAACGCGCCTTACCCATCCTCTTCAGATGGGCACCCTTTTTAAGGTTATGGCCATATTTTCACCTCCCTCGATAAAACCAGCAGGATTTGAACAATGAAATATGAATGTCCTCACCTTTCTAAATTTACTTCTCTTAAACATGCTTTTTTTGAAGCTGATCCCGAGATCCTTTTGTCAAAACGTGACCACGCCATGCAAACTATGGCGGATCGCCCCCTTCCTCTTGTGACTTTGAAACAAATTCATAGCAACAAAGTCTTGCGCGTCTTTGAGCTTTGGGATGACAAACCCGAAGGCGATGGGTTAGTGACAAATATTAAAGGAATTGCTCTTGGGATTTTAACGGCCGATTGCGGACCTGTTCTTTTCTACGACCCTGTAGCAAACGTTATAGGAGCTTGTCATGCAGGCTGGCGAGGCGCTGTAGGCGGCATCCTTCAGGCAACCCTTGATGCGATGGAAGAGATAGGTGCTCAACGTTCCAGAATCTATGCGACTTTGGGCCCTACCATTCAACAGGAAAACTATGAAGTTGGACCCGAATTTCCTGCTCTCATTACCGAACCCTATGACACTCTTTTTTATCCATCCGACAATAAAGGTCACCATTATTTCAATTTACCACAGTACATTTGTCTGCAACTTCGAAGAGAGGGCCTTGCTCAAATATATGATATTAAACAGAATACATTTTCAGGAAATTTTTCGAGTCGAAGACGATATCTCTCTGAAGGAATTAAAGGAATGAGCTCTGACAACCTTTCTGCGATTGCAATTGTCTAAATTTTATGGCAAACTTTTAGGTGTCCGGT
>DATKTE010000296.1:0-4833 GCA_035531295.1 Alphaproteobacteria bacterium | reverse complement strand
TGCTGTATGAGTTGTTTGAATAATTTTGAGCTTCGGGAAATTTCCCATCATCCATGCAGGAAATAAAAAAGATGCAAATTCAGATTTTGTATGACGGGGTGGCATGTTGACAATGAGTCTCTTTAAATTTCCGTCCTTAATAGATTCAAACTTCTTTGCTATAATTTCGTGGTGCCCAGGTACCCTAGGGTTCCCTGTACCATATACAAACTCAGGCCATACCATTTTTACAAAATCCATAAAGTTGGTACGGGCGTTTTCTAACTTTTTAATCTCAAGATTCTTTAAAAGAACTTTTAATTCGTCAGTTGAATAATCCTTGAAATTTACTGCCATTGTTTGTCTATTTCTTGCACTAAAGTAAAAATATTTAGAAACATATCTTACAAAGGTGTGTGCAAAATGCAATCCCAAGATGTAGTAGAAAGCAATTACGTAAGTACCTAGATGTAGTATGTAGATGGATCTCTGATGGTTGGAGATGCGAGGGGCGCTAGCATGCGCCCCGTTGCGAGTCTATCGTTGCAAGTTCTGTTGTAGTTTGTTTGTTATGTTTAGAACAAAATCTTTAACAACAGGATTGTTAGGATTTTTTGCATAGAGTTCTAATATCTCATACTCTAGGAACTGACAGATTGCTCTATAATCTATTCCATGAGTAGTCTGTTGAGTATTAGGTTGAACTCTATTAGTTTGTTGTTCAGCTAGGGAATTACCTAGCTGAACTAAATCTGAGATTGTTAGATTAGGCATAGTCGAACTCAACCCTTGTTGAATGTTTCTTGAATTCGTCTAACCCATTTTTAAATCCTGCTTTGATTAAAGCTTCATGGATTTTAGGTAGATCGTTAGTCTTAACATTAGTAAGCTTAGCGATCAAATCCTTACGAGAGTAAGGCGCCGAGAAAGTAGTCGTTTGCTCTATCTCAGCTTTGTTAATACCAATTTGTATTAACATGTTATTAAACTGAGTAGAAAGCATTTTGATATCAGCTTTATACTCTTGAATAGTTTCAAGAATAGAAATCATTTCTTGAAACGCTTTTGAATTAGTCATATCAAGCTTTACTTGACTGACTGCTTTTGTTTTAGTTTGTGTCATAAGTTCTTTACCTTTCTGTATTTTCTTATTACAAGATTTATTAAATACTTTTTTTATGGGATTACAAGAAATTAATTGTGGATAACTTCATTTTTTTTTCAACCTTATATCGGGCTGTCTGACTATTATTTTATTTTTTTTATTCTTTATTATTTTATTTTTTTTATCAGTTCACCCTGGGCAACTTCACCCTGGGCAACTTACCCTGGTATCAAATAAACCTAAACAAAATGAAGAATGGAAAGGTGATGCGCTAATGCGTGATGCGGTCAGTGGGTTGGCGGAGATTGGTAAAAGAAGACCAGGTTGCGACCCTGTAATCCCCATCTTCTTAGACCCTTTTAGTCCGCCTTTAGATGCCCAACGCACCTGTACTAATGTACAATTAATATATCCTTCCTCTTTTATTTTTTTCAACACCTGCTGACTTAAAAAAATAAAAAAATTATTAATCCTGATACAGCCATCACGGACAGTAATACTTGAATCATTTTCTTTCTCCTTCTGAGCTGCAACTCCCTGGACAGCAGGTGCAGCTCCTATAACATATACATAAACAAAATTTAAATTTAAAAAAGTAATGGAGATGGAGGATGGAGTCCTATTCGAACTCCACACTGTAACTCTCCTCACCCATATAAACGATAAGCTTCTTCAACTGACGCATCACGATTGCTCGTAGAACGATCTCGGGCAACGGAACGAACTCCCCGAAGTCATCGCCTCCAACTGCTTGCCTCGACCTTTCCCAAACGTCTTCATCTTTAGTAGGATCGTAAGACTCTGCAAAGACAACTGTACCCAATTCATTTGGTGGCTTGCCTCCTGCGTATGCGTTCATGAGATAGATCCCTTCATCCTTTACTAAGAGAACTCCTTTGTCTGAAGTGTCTTGGTCAGTATATGGAATGCGAAACTTTTCCGCTTTCATTGTGCCGATAGCAAGGCGCCTAAGCGCCTCGCCATTATCAAATACTAACCTAGTCAAGTTGCTTCCTCAAATCTTGAACGTCAATGACATGATGCCCATTGTCTGAGTTATCCCCATCTCTCTCGTCTTTACCTAAGTAAATGCTATGGGTTACCAACTGACTAAAATTATAATCTTTCTCGTGCTTACCTAATGACGCAATAAATTGAATCATCATGGTATTGGCTTCGCAACGAGTAATTGGAGTGCTATGGTTTTTGTGCTCCCAATTTGCCATCACATGGTTTTGAAAGTTCTTTGCCCATGTCTGAGCAAACTCCACAAACTCCATGCCACCCCAATGATGAAAAAGAACAACTGACTTGTCCTCTCCGTTTCTAAATTGGATTGATACTCTATCGCCCATTTTATTTCTCCTTATATTATTTATTTCTTATATTAATATAATTATGGGATTATAAAAGTCAAGTGCTTTAAGAAACAGTAATATATATTTCTTCTTCATCTTCCCATTCGTTCTCTTTACCTACATCACTAATGTAATATTTATCAGCACTAGCATTGTTATAGATAACGATTCCATGATCTAGATATTTATCATCTATTTCTTTTAGTTCTTCTATTAGTTCTCTTATGGTCATTTATTTACACCTCCTTCCTTTCACTCTGGACACTGCAGCTGGCCTGATCCTATAACCTAAACATAAACCAAAACCAAAGAACCAACGCAATGCACAATGCGTAATGGAAGAGCACTAGTTAGTGCTCTCCATAGATTTTTCTTCCTCTGCCATTACATCATGGTCGTCGTAGATACCCCAATCCTCCATAAACCGATCGCAGTCTTTATCCTGCTTACACATGTCTTGAAGTTTTTTAAATCTCTCGACAGCAGTGTTCCCGTCAGGCAACGTGAAGTTCTTGCTTCCTTCGTTATTGATATACCCTCCGAAACCCATGCCACTCTCATACCACTCGGCGTGGATCTCAAAACCCATCTCAATTAATTCTTCAAAGACTTTCGTAGGTGGCGACCACGCTGAATCGAAACTGATGGAAAACGATCCGTCGTCGTTATGATGAATGTCCTCGCCCGTTATATCAATATCCCACTTCGTTCCCCAATTCTGCACACGCCAATCCCACCAACTGTCTTCACGAATCGTGGGTTCGTTAGCTCTTGCTTTTTCTTTTTCTTCAGGCGTATTAGCAAATCGTTCTTCGATCTCAGGAAACGTTTTCGCTACAGGTGTAGTCTTGTAGTCAGGTTCAGGGATCACGAAATTACACAACTCACTGCCTGCGACAGCAACTCGTAATTCAGTCAGTCTATCTTTGTTCTCGTGGTTTACCCACAATGTATTTCTGCACCAATTTGGCATAACAACCTCCTTCGGTTAATTTCTAATTATAATATAATAATGGGATATAAGAATGTCAAGTCTTTGTCCAACTTTATTTTCATCAGGCCGAATCCACCATCTGGGTTCTCCGGTAGCAGCTCCTGATCCTGAAACAGAACCCAAAACCAAGATCCACGAACCAATGCGCAATGCGGATGGAGATTAGAACAGCCCAACAACTACCATCCCCCAGGCAGCGACAATCAGAAACAGAACCCACTCGGGATAGAACACTATCCCGAGCAATGCGAATGCACAATATAACACCATTACCTGTCCATCCTTACCATCAGTGGGCTTTTCTTTTTCTGCATAGCAAAATACCCATTAATCAAACCGTTACACCACTCGAGTGCCTCGCTCGTTCTCATCCTCTGCGACTCGTCATGAGATCCCCCACGGCTCACGATCTTACAGGGATAGCTGTAGGCGGATGAGTATTGGAGTTCATAGTCGACATCCAAGTGTCTTCGAATAAAGTCGAGTCTAGTTTCGACCATCTTCTGAGTTGCTCTCATTTAGTACCTCCTGAAAATATCCTTTCAACTCTAACGTCAGTTCCACCTGTCCACAGTCCCCGTGATCAGGATGTTGGTGGAGTGATTCCAATCGTGCTTGGTGCAACTCGTCTTGCGATTCGTCACAGCCGTAAAACACAATAGGATAATTTGGATTATATTGGCTTAGTTGATTAATTAAGTCTTTAACAGTCATCATGTTCTCCTTTTTAGTGACTAGGTCGGTGCGTGTTCGTCATTCCGCTACTTATCCTTTTTCCTTTATCGCTTCCTAGTCGTAGCTACGTAGCTTAGTAATAATATAATTATGGGATAATCATTTGTCAAGTCTTCTTTGAAATTTTTTTTCTGCAGCTATCAGGAGAGCTGCCACCTGGATCCCAGGCCTGATGGTCAGAAACCGAAACAGATGGAAAGAAAACCCGAGCCTTTTCAATGCAGAATGCAGATTCGCAACTCACGCAGCACCAGGTCAGGAGAACTGGGATGGGAGATCCATGAGCCAGGATCCGCGGCCCGTGATGGAGATGCAGAATGCAGATGCAGAATTAAAATTTGTGGAATTTTAGATGATGCAGAAGCTTTTGCGTGTCCCACGGTGCAGGAAACACGGCTAACGGAGCTGCTTTTAGGCCCTCTTTTACAAGATCCTTGCCACTTTTACCTCCGTACAAATATAGTGTGCTATCTAAGAGGGTCTCTGCCAAGAAAAAAGAACGTCCACCGTTGGAAACATTAGAATAATTCCAAGAAACCTGAGTGGGTGAAATTCTTAAAGAGTTATTCTTAGTGCATTTTAGCTCAAGGAAAAATGAACTTTTTTCACATGCTCCGTACAAGTCAGGGATACCTGTTGAGGCAGAATTTTCTATTCGAGTC
>DATKTE010000295.1:0-3085 GCA_035531295.1 Alphaproteobacteria bacterium | reverse complement strand
AATCTCTTCATAATATCGCTGGCATTCCTCTTCGTTCCCTTTAAGTTCATCCAGCAGCTCATAATTAAGAAAACCATTTCCAAAAGCTTCAATTGCTTTTAACACATTTTCGCGTAAATCCTTGCCAACTGATTCCCCTGCTGTTTGACTGTAATTGAAATATTCTTCAAGATAAATATTGGCCTTATCAGGATCTTTTGATGGAACTGGTACAAACCTGCTTGCATGCACAAATCTGTAAAGCGCATGGAAATCTGCATAACTCCGGTGAAGAAATATAGCCTCAAGATCAAACTCCATGTATCCCAGTGTAAAAGTATGATGAAAATCTCGTAGTAATCTCAGGTATCGTCCATTTGTGAGAATTGCCCACTTATCTTCATGGACATTCAGGTATGCCTGTAGAGCATCATGGGCACTTGGTTTGCCCCGGACAGGGCGCTCATCAAGCTCCTGTACCGGTGGTATAATGTGAATAACTGGTGCACTTGGGAGAGACGAGTCTTTTCCCCAACCTCGGTGAGAAAAATTAAACCGAAGGTTCTCACTTATTTCTATATGCTTAGGTGTATGAGCTATCATGAAACCCAATGCTTCAAAAAGAGGGCGCTGCCAGTAATTGCGTGCATCATTGGGATCCATGTCTTTGAGTTTATGTCCATACGTATCCCACCGGCGTTTAAGTTCTTCCCAGGCTTGAGATACCCTTAATCCATATTCCTGGGAATCAGGAGCTGTTTCATCGTTATTCCATGGAATTATAAAAGTTGAAGGAGCGGCAAAAACAAAACCTGATGTCTCACCTCGCATAGAGGAAACAAACTGGGAAGAGATCAAACCTCCGGAAACCTTGATATAACCTGAATCATCAAGATTTATCTGCTCACCCCCATAGGAGCAGGTTCATAAAGTCGAACTGAAATAAGGTCGGATGAAGCAATTTCCACATAGTCTATTCCTTCCAGCCATGGTTGTTCAACGTCGTCCATTAAAAGTCTCTCTTTAAGAGCAGATCTTTCATTCTTAATCCCTTTCAAATGCAAATCAACAGTAGCTTTGAAGGCGCTTGAATATGCATTAGAGTCCAAAGCCATCTCAAGGTGGCGCAAAAGATCTTCTTTTGAACGATGATTTGGTACGGGTTTTGATTTTAAGAGCTTTGAAATATCTTCTGGTGATAATGAATCTTTATCAATGAGGTTACATGCAACTGGTATGATTTCTTCAATTACTGAAGCGGGTTTGGTATTAACGGTGAACCTTATGAGGAAATGGTATAATGCAGTCAGTTTAGCCACATCATGAGTGGTTATTGCAGCAGTTCGTCCATAATCTTCACTTTGCGCATTAAAAATTGTATTCTTTATGAATTCAAGTAATCGTTTTACAACTGGATGACTTATATTAAGTTGCTCTGTGCCCGGATTTTCATGAGCTACTTTTGGGTCGAAAGTTGCATGCTCAATAACTGAATAACCTGGAACCTGAAGTCTATTCGAAAGTGTGATTTGTAAAGTTCTATGAACATCTCCATTTTCTTTAATACTGCACCCAAACCGTTTCAATCCGCCTAATACAAAATCACGGAAATCTTCCTGGGTTCCAATCGAATTTTCCGTTTCTTTCAACCGTTGTCTAATATCTGTAAGATCCACATCTGTTTGACCATAGAAGCTCTCAGATTTTATTTGTTCAATAGTCGCATCATCAAAAGGATTTATATGAATCTCTTTACTTTGTTCATCTTCTGTTTCATCGCCTCCAAATTCGAAGATGCTCCTTTGTCTTTTTGGCAACTCGCTAATACTTAATGCGTCAATAATGTCTATGACATTGGTATCATCGCCAAAAAATGGTGGGGAGAATCCATAATCTTCACGTATCTGACGAGCTTTTCTCACCAGGACTTTAAGAATAGCAGCATCTAGAGTGTCTTCCATTACCAGTGTACGAATCTGTACCTTTGGTGCCTTTTGACCGTATCTGTCAACTCGACCATTACGTTGTTCCAGTCGATTCGGATTCCATGGCAATTCATAATGGATAACTTGATTTGCCATATGTTGAAGATTAATGCCCTCACTTATGCAGTCTGTAGCAATGAGGATACCTTTTTCAAGTTTTTGAAAAACAGCAAGCTTCTCATTTCTTTGAGCATCATTTAAATCACCGTATACAGTGATGACTTCATGTGGGGTAATTGATTTTTTAAGGCGTTTAGGAATCTCTTTTTCCAGATATGCAAGAGTATCTTTATATCGAGTGAAAATTATTATTTTTCCCGGACCGTAATATCCTGAAAATGAATTGTCTAAAAACCCATCAACGCTGGTTAATTTTTTTAATTTACTGTCTTTTGCAGGTGTTACTTTGTCAGCCAATTCGATAAGTCTTTCAAGTTCAATTTTCTCAGATTCCAATGCAGCTAATGATCCAAAAGTGGTTTTGTCTGTCCGGATTGATATCTCTTCATCGGTTAACTCATCAGTTATTTCTTCATCAAGGGCATTCGCCTTTGCCTGATTGGGTGTAATACTCTGTTCATCTGAAAACTCTTTTTTGTTTATTTTATCAATAACATTATTCAGACGATTTTTAAGCGATATACGAAGAGCAAATGGTGATGAAAGTGCTCGTTTGTGAAGATGCATAACAACCCAGCGAGCGGTAATTCTTACTTTATGGCTATCATCCTTACTGGCAAGACTTAAAATCTCATGACTATATTTTTCCACTTCTTTTATTACTTCTTTCTCTTCACTATACATTAATTCAACAAGAACTTCTTTTTGTTCACGTTCAGGAAATGGATTTGTTTCATCGGCGTGCTCTAAAAACCACTCTTCAACATCTTTTCTTCTTCTTTGACAAACATGGTTTTGAGCAATTTCCCGATCTATTTTTGGCTCACTTATGGGTCCACTCACAATTCCACAATCAAGCATGTCCAACAGGCTGGCATAAGAATCCGTATATCCATTATGAGGAGTTGCCGTTAGAAACAGAAGATGTTTTGAGTGCTTCTGTGAAGCAAGTTCTTTAATAAAATTATATCTTTCCATCGATATGGTCTGCTTCTCTCCAG
>DATKTE010000294.1:0-35072 GCA_035531295.1 Alphaproteobacteria bacterium | reverse complement strand
TTCCACATCTTTGAATGGATTCGCTTGAGCAGAAAGAATAGTTCCTGTAAGAAAAGTACTCATTAAAATGAGAGAACAACGATTCATAAAAAACACCACATATTGAAAACAATATCATCTTATTTATAATATTTATTTGTTAAAGGCAATCTATTTCTAAGTAAATACCCGCCTTCCAATGTCATCCTTGGCAAGAAATGCTTGTTTTCCAAAAGAAATTTAGCATTGCTTGACTGAGGCTCTTCTCGTCAACAGGCTAAGAGCTAACGAATGTAAAACAGCATGTAATACCATTTTGATTAATTAACCTAACCACACGGCGTCATCCCAGAATTTAGAAAAGGTAAGCGAACGTGTGTGAGCGCTAGCTTTTCTTAATATCCCGGACCCAGGATTTTATGTAATTCAAAGCATTTTCTGGGTCCCGGATATTAAAAAACCCTAACGCTTCCCCTAAAAGGGGTCGCGAAGGGTTTTTAAATTCCGGGATGACGCATCGGGGGTTAGTCAGTTTATTTTTCCTAAATGGTATAATACGTGCATAACGACGTGTGAAGAAGCGCGAATATTTTGAATAGAGTAAATGATCCACACGGTTCACATAAAGCTTCTTCATTAAAAAGCGAATGTCAGGCTGCGGTAAACCTTTTCTGCCGTTAACTTGACTCCCTGGCACGTTGCTTTTTTCGTCTTTGAGTGAGAAAAAACTTCTGCCGAGAGGCGCTTTGGGTTGAGATGCTAACTTATGTGCAGAAAGAAATAAATTGATTCTACATCTTCCCCATCGCAACAGCTGTATCTGCCATACGGTTTGAAAAACCCCATTCGTTGTCATACCACGTTAGAATGCGGCAGAAGGTCCCATCAACGACGAAGGTTTCGGTGATATCAAAAATGGAACTTGCCGGGTTATGGTTAAAATCACAGGAAACCAAGGGCTCATCATTAACGGCAAGAACCCCCTTTAATTCCCCTTCAGCAGCTTCGGCCATGAATCCATTGATTTCGGATTTAGAGGTCGGGCGTTTTGAAACGAATTTAAAGTCCACCAAGGACACATTTGGGGTCGGGACGCGGATTGATGTTCCATCGAGCTTTCCCTTTAGTTCAGGAAGCACAAGGCCTACCGCTTTTGTGGCACCCGTTGAAGAGGGAATCATGGAAAGGGTAGCTGCACGAGCGCGTCTTAAATCCTTGTGGATGGTGTCCACAAGACTTTGATCTCCCGTGTAAGAATGGATGGTTGTCATAAATCCATGCTGAATCCCAAGTTTTTTATTAAGAATGTAAGCAACCGGTGCCAAGCAATTGGTGGTACAGGAGGCATTGGAAACAACCTTGTGCTCAGGCTTTAAGTCTTTATCGTTCACGCCCCAAACAACCGTTAAGTCCGCGCCTTCTGCTGGGGCTGAAATAAGAACTTTTTTGGCGCCCGCTGTCAGATGTTTTGAAGCATCTTCTCTTTTGGTAAACCGACCCGAACACTCCATAGCGACATCAACGCCAAGCTCTTGCCATGGCAAAGCCGCTGGATCTGGATTTGCAAGGACTTTAATAAACTGACCATTAATTTTAAGGCCGTCGGCAAGAACCTCAACCGTTCCAGGAAAGGGTCCATGGACAGAATCATACTTGAAGAGATGGGCGTTACCCTCAATTGAACCTAAGTCGTTGATTGCAACGACCTCAATATCCGAGCGTCGATTTTCAAGAATGGCTCTTAAAACGAGCCTTCCAATGCGGCCAAATCCATTAATAGCAACTTTACAAGTCATGATTTTCTTCCTTCAACAATTTTAACGATGTGATCAGCTGTAAATCCAAATTCGCGATAAAGGATTTCAGCAGGGGCAGAAGCTCCAAAGCTATGCATTCCGATCATAGCCCCTTTTTCTCCAATATATTTCTCCCATCCCATAGGAATTGCGGCTTCAATCGCAACACGGAACGTATCCTTGCCCAAGACAGCGTTTTGATAGGTCTGATCTTGTTTATCAAAAAGCTCCCAACACGGCATGGAAACAACCGCGGTCGCAATTCCCTTAGCCTCTAGGGCCTCTTGGGCTTTAACGGCAATGGCCACTTCAGAACCGGTGGCAAGAATGGTTACTTCACGTTTTCCCTTAGACTCCTTTAAAACATAAGCACCTTTTGCGGAAAAGTTTTGGGAAACATCCTGTCGCAATAGAGGGAGATTTTGCCGAGTCAGGGCTAAAATCGACGGCATTTTTTCTGATTCCAGTGCTAAAGCCCAGCATTCTGCAACTTCTACCGCATCTGCGGGACGAAAAACCAGCAAATTGGGAATGGCTCTTAAAGACGCGAGTTGTTCAATAGGCTGATGGGTGGGACCATCTTCCCCAAGACCGATGGAATCATGGGTCATCACATAAATAACCCGAATGCCCATCAGTGCAGAAAGGCGAATAGCGGGCCTGCAATAATCCGAAAACATCAAGAATGTGCCGCCATAGGGAATCAGGCCGCCGTGCAGAGCGATGCCATTCATGGCTGCCGCCATTCCATGTTCTCTGACCCCATAATGAATATAACGCCCCATATAATCACCAGGACGAACATCCACCATGTCTTTGGCTTTCGTATTGTTAGAGCCTGTTAAATCTGCAGATCCTCCAACGAGTTCAGGAAGCTCAGGGGACAAAACATCCAAAACCATTTGAGAAGACTGGCGACTCGCAACACTTGTTCTCTCAGCCACAAATTTTTCAAGTAGCACCTGAAGAGGGGCCTGCCAGTCTGAGGGCAAGTTCCCTTTAATTCGGCGTTCAAATTCTGCTTTTTTAGGATTTTCAGCCAGGCGTTGCTTCCAAGCTTGATGGGCCTCATGGCCCCTACTCCCAAATTCTCGCCAGGCCGATAGAATCTCCTCAGGAATGACAAAAGGCTCAAAAGCCCAATTGAGGTTGTCACGTGTCGCTTGAACCTCTTCCTCTCCCAAGGGAGACCCATGAACGGCCGATGTCCCTGCCTTATGAGGAGAGCCTTTAGCAATCTGCGTCTTACAGGCAATAAGAACGGGCTTTGTCGCGGTTTGGGCGCGTTGAAGTGCCGCTTCAATCTCCATAAAGTTGTGGCCATCGATGGCCATAACTTCCCAGTGAGACGCCTTAAAACGTTCCAGCTGATCGTCTGTGACGGCAAGCTCCGTCGGGCCATCAATGGATATGTGATTGTCATCGAAAAGAACAATAAGATTATTAAGAGATAGATGGCCCGCTAAGGAAATCGCTTCATGGGAGAGACCTTCCATAAGACAGCCATCTCCGACAATCGTATAAATCTTGTGATCAACGAGCTCTTCCCCGAATTGGGCGCGCATCATTTTTTCAGCAAGTGCCATCCCTACCGCATTTCCAAGTCCTTGCCCTAAAGGCCCTGTCGTTGTCTCAATTCCAGCGGCATGCCCATACTCAGGATGACCTGCTGTACGGCTTCCCCATTGACGAAAGTTTTTGATTTCTTCGATCGTCATATCTTTATAGCCCGTCAAATACAAAAGAGCATAAAGCAGCATAGACCCGTGGCCTGCGGATAAAACAAAGCGATCCCGATCCGGCCACTGGGGAGATGACGCATCAAACTTCAAAAACTTTGAAAACAGGACAGTTGCCACATCCGCCATTCCCATAGGCATCCCGGGGTGACCAGAATGGGCGCGCTCCACCGCATCCATAGTAAGGACCCGTATGGCATTTGCCATTGTCTGAAATTTGTGTTCTGTGAACGATTGGGGAAATGCATCTATCATGATTGTTTTTTACTTCAATATTATCTTCGCAGCAAGGGGTTGTTCACGATTATAGGCCTCATTGGGGAATGAAAAGCTTTACGGTAATATTTTGAGAGATATTGGACGGTTAATCGCTCGGGCGTATTTGTGAAGGGTTTAGAGACTTGGAAAATGCGCCCCACTTTCTAAACGGGCGATCTGAGATTGCGACGTATGCATATGTTTAGCTACTTCAACTTGTGTCATTTTTGCTGCAAGTCTGGATTTAATAAGAGCCTGCGCTACTTCAAACTCTGCTTTATGAGCCTCAAATTCTCTCAAAACCTCAGGATCGGATAAAAGCTTTTTCCGGAAGGATTCATATTTAAGCATCTCGAACCTCTTTCAATCTTGTAATAGCCATTTTTAAGGCTTAACGAGGATGATTGTTTATTCAAGAAAGTTCAAGAAGGGCAGAAATCTTTTCAATTACTTCTACAATAACATCTTGTGGAACTTTTTCTTCGAATTTGGCTTTTCTTGCTCTCCAATCCAAACTTTTAACTTGATCGGATAAAATAGCACCTTTTATGTTCGTCTTTGATGACAATTCTACCTCAAATGGATACCCTTTTTGGTGGCTTGTTATAGGACACATCAAAGCTAGCCCTACTTTTTTATTATAGCTTAAAGGGGAAACAACGACAGCGGGGCGCGTCTTTTTCATTTCCGAACCAAGGCTAGGATCAAGTTCTATCCATACAATATCGCCTTGCCCTGGGACATAGGAGTTACTCTTTACCAAAGTTCTTCACCACGGGCTGGGCCCATCTGAATTTCATTGTGAATGTTTTCAGGAGTAACCTGATCCAACATTGATTTAAGCGTATAGGCTTTTCTGATAAGGATTGAATGATCCTGAAGGGAAACCTCTACAGAATTCCCTTCATGAATACCAATTTTATTCGCAAAAGCACGGGGAATCCTTACTCCTAAGCTGTTTCCCCATTTTATAACATTCATATGCATCTGATATACCTCTTTATGTATATACATAATCTATACTTTTTTGAAAGAGAAAACAAGTTATTTTCAGAATGAGGACTGAGGGTTGCAAAATATGGTGGGTTATTTAAGAATCTTACCATGACACAACCCATACATGTAATACAGACCCATGCCCCATAATCTCCCCCCCACAGGAATCGATCTTCTTCTCAAAAATGAGGACTTGCTTCAACTTCTTTCGAAGAAAAAAGTTGGCCTTCTCACCAACCAGAGTGCCCTTACACAAGATTATAAACCGACTGCTCTGGCCTTATCAGAGAGGTTGGGAAACGCCCTGACATGTATTCTGACACCTGAGCATGGCTGGAGTGGGTTCATTCCAGAGGGGGTAAAAGTAGCAGATGGATTCGATTCCCAACTCGGAATCCCCGTCTTCAGCCTCTATGGGGGAAATCAAAAAACGCTTGGTGAAATCGACATAGATACGCTTATCATTGACCTCCAGGATGTGGGTTTGCGTTGCTACACCTACACAGCAACGTGCGCAAAGATATTGGAAATTTCTTCTTCCTACTCACTTGAGATCCTGGTTTGTGATCGACCAAACCCTCTCGGGTCAAAGTGTAAAGGGCCAAGGCTTGACCCCAATTTCCGTTCTTTTGTGGGGTATTTAGATGTCCCCTTTCAACATGGTCAAACAATGGGAGAACTCCTCACCAGCTTTAATACATCTCACAGTCAATTGCCGTTAACGGTGATGCCCTGCCAACATGATCATACCCCTTATAAATATCCTTGGATTCCCCCCTCTCCTAACCTTCCCTCATGGGATTCCGTTCTTCTCTATCCTGCGCTTGTCCTCTTGGAAGGAACAAATGTTTCAGAAGGCAGAGGAACAAGTCTCCCTTTCACTTGTCTTGGGGCTCCTGGGTTGAATCATCACAATCTTGTGGATTTTATCAATGGCATGGATGGCATTCGCGCTCGTCCACTCATTTTCTTGCCTCAGTCTGGTGAACTTAAAGGAAAAGAATGCCAAGGAGCTCAGCTCTTCGTTACTGATTTTGCCAAGCTCGATGCCTTTTCCCTGGGGCTCAAGCTCTTAGCGTTTTTGAAAGAAAATTTCACCTCTTTTGAGTGGACTGAAATGAGTAACGAAAAACAAGGGTTCTTTATCGACTATTTGCTGGGGACGGATTATTACAGGAAAAAACTTGAGGTAGAAATTCTTTCTGAATCTGATCTTGCAGTTTCATGAATTTATGCTTAGATAACAAATGAGGGTTGCTGTGGGATGCGTTAAGCGTGCATTTCCCTGGGGCCGATAACTTCCTTAAGGGAGCTGTTTTCGTCTTAATCCGTGGATTTTGGCAAATGGCGCCCACCTGCACATGCGGGCCACACGAGGATAAATATCGCTGACGGTCTTTGCGGCGCCCTCTTCCACACAAAATTGTTTCACGTGAAACATTTTCAAGAGCTTTATTTTTAAAAGCTTTCATTATGCGAGGACGCCCTCATGCCTGCTTCTCAAAAAAAAATACTGCGGGTTGTTATGAAAGAAAAGCGCCGCCTCCTTTTTCAAGAACATCCCAATGCGGGTGTAAAAATTACGGCTCACTTTTTTAACTCTTTTAACTTGACCGAAGGCACAATTGTGGGTGGCTATTGGCCAATGAGAAGTGAGCTTGATATCAGACCTCTTTTAAGTAAACTTTTTGAACAGAACTTCAGGTGTGCTCTCCCCCATATCACATCAGATGGTCTTATCTTTCGCGAATGGACGCCCTTAACACACCTTGAAGAGGGTTTATTCCAAGCTCTTGAGCCCCCTTCAACAGCACCCGTTCTTATTCCCCATGTTTTGCTTGTTCCTCTATTAGCTTTTGACCATGAAGGCCATCGATTAGGCTATGGTCAGGGGCATTTTGATCGGTTTCTTCACCAACATAAAGTGCTAACAATTGGCGTTGGCTTCAAAGGTCAAGAAGTAGAACAAATCCCCCGACAAGCGCATGATTTTGCTCTAGATTATCTCTTGACGGAAGAAGGGGTGGTTGCAAGGGATACTTCAGTATCACCAGTTCGGCAATACTGAGGATAACTAGCCTTTTAATTAACTCTATCCATATCTAAAATTAATACATTTCGTCCATCGTTTCCGATAAAAACTAAAAAATTATTGTTCTTATGAGCATACGACGTACCATTATCCTCTTGAGGAGCTATGCTGGGATAAAGGATAAGATCATGAGAAGAAATCATGTCTGAGATCGTACGATCCTCATTTTGACGCTTCCATTCATTAAAGAAGTTCAGAGAACATCGGAACTTCCATGTCTTATCTGCATACGAATACTGCGGGCTGCCCTTTATAAGTATTTCATTAATATTGTCTATTAAAAAATCTTTTACTTGTTTCTCGACAAGCTTTGTGGGAAGAGATTGCCTATCCTTTTCTTGGTTTTCTTTTCCCTCCATTGCATGACTAGTCGTCACATAGGATGCAAAGAAAAGTATGCATAATAATATTAGCTTCATCAATAACTCCATTAATTAACAACAACTTATTCTTAAGAATGTCCTATCTAAAATTCTTTCCATTAAAAAATAACGTTATTTTTCTTAAAGAATAAAACAGTGAAACGACTTCTATTCCTAACAAACCTGAAGATTCCTGGATTGCTTCGGAGCAAAACTCCTCGCAAAGACGGCTGGGGGACGTTTCCCACCATCGTCTTCGCGAGCGCCCTTTGGGGGCGTGGCGATCCAGAAATAAGGTTCCCTCAAGTGTGAAGAGTATATCTCTCTTATAATGCCCCTCATAAAAGAGGACAATGTCTAAATTTGGTCAAGAGTTAGTTTTTATGTGTGAAAACAGTAAATTGTCATTTCTATTCGGCAAGAATAAAGCTTTTTTAATTAATAATTAATACATATTTCTTATCATATTTAAGTATACAAAAACTGAAAGGAAATATCATGAGAATCTTGCTATCTTTTATTATAATTTCTCTGCAAATTACTCCTACCTTGGCAAATGGCTCTCTCATTACAAAGGAAACATATTATGTAAAGGGTGAACCTTTCTATAGCTACACATGCGCTAATGAAGCAGATTTTAGAGGCCAGCCAGTGGCTTTATCTCACATATTTTGGAATACTAAAAATCATCCAATGTATTTGTCCTGTTGTTATCATCTTATCGGACGACATTACTGCCCACCTGAAGGACAAATATATTTAAAGGGGGTCGTAATTCCCTCCACCTGCCAATATGATCCTCATAAGGGATTAAGAGGATGTCAACCTGTAAATCCCAATTCTCAATTAGACAAAGAGTAGATGCTATGAATAAACAGCCGACTCTATCTGATCAAAGTCACGTCGTTTCAAGCGAAACCTTGCAAAAGATCAAGTTGTTTTTAGATCAAGAAAGCAAAAAACTATCATCCGCGTTTCCTTACTGTCTTGATTTATATAAAGACGGCAAAATTGATGAAAATAAAGCAGGGGTTAGATACTCTGAAACAGCTCAACAGTTTGATGATTTGGGTTTAAGTGGTCTTCTGTTCTATTACAAACTCTATGATCATTCTATGCGTGTTCCCCATTGGCATGCAAATGCAATCGAAGTCGGTGTCGTCCTAACGGGAAAAATGAAGATCACTATTTGGGATGGATTGAACAAACCAAGGGTCTTTACGGTTGAGAAAAATGGGACGTGGCTTATTCCCCAAGCCTCCCTACATGCTCTCGAAAATGTGGGAGATGTTGAGTTAGATTTTATCGTTGTCTACAATTCCCCTAATGCGGCAGATAGGGACTTTGTAACGGCGTGGGCTGCCTTGCCAGATACCTTGCTCGAACGATCATTGGGACTTTTGCCAGAGGAAATCACGGCTCTTAAAAAGAGCACAAACAACCGCTTAAGCAGCTATGATCCCGAATCTATTCCCGAAGAAAGAATTATTCCAGACCCTTTTACGGGCAACTTCTTTGCAGGAAAGCCCCTTTATGAAAGCGAATTGGGATCTATTAGACGAATTGATGCAGATACAAACCCTGCCATGGAGTCTATGGCCTTACAACAAACTCTGCTCAACCCCGGCGCGATACGTGAGCCACACTGGTATACAACGGGGGATGCAGTTTTATTTGTAAATAAAGGAACTGCCTTTTTTACGATGATGAATCATGAGGGCACTGTCTATAACGTCCTCATCAACCCAGGTGATTTAATCTTTATCCCTGTTGGGACGTTCCATACATATGTGAATGTATCCACAGACGTTCTTGAAATCTATGAGGCGTTTAACGCATCAAAAGGTTTGGCAGAAGTGACTCTGCTGAGTGGGGCAAAACACTTTAGTGCCGGAACTTTAGCTGGTGCCACGGGGCTCAGCAAAGAAGTCGCCGAAAAAATTCTCAAGCTGCCTGTTCATGATTACATGACGTCTCTTTAAGGTGAATTGCTTTGCTCTGACGCAATCTAAACTTCTTTCGATCATCCAAAAATGTTTCACGTGAAACATTTTGTGAGTCGTTGTAACTTTAAAATGATGTAACCTTTACAACGATGATGCAGCAACTTAAGTTATGAAGATGCTTTATCTCGTCGCAACACCCATTGGAAACTTAAAAGATATCACCTTAAGGGCTCTTGAGACCCTAAAAGATGCAGACTTTATTGCCTGCGAAGATAAACGCGTTTCATCAAAACTGCTCAACCACTATGGAATTTCTAAGCCCCTTCTGTCCTACCATGATCACAATGCAGAGCAAGTGCGGCCTCATATTTTGGCTCTTTTAAAGGACGGAAAAAGAGTTGCTTATATCACAGACGGGGGAATGCCTCTGATTTCAGACCCAGGGTTTAAGCTTGTGGTGGCTTGTCAACAAGAACAGTTGCCCTATACCGTTATCCCTGGCCCATCTGCACCTGTGATGGCTCTTTGCCTCTCTGGCCTTTCCCCAGACCGGTTTCTCTTTTGCGGGTTTTTACCCCCCAAACAAGGGGCACGAAAAGCCTCTCTCGAAGAACTCAAACCACTCCGGCCGACGCTTCTTTTTTTTGAATCTCCGAAAAGGACAATCGCTTTTTTGAAGGACGCTTTGAGCGTCTTGGGGGATCGGCAAGGAGCCGTTTGCAGGGAAATGACGAAGCTTTTTGAAGAAGTTCAAAAGGGATTGCTTTCTTGCCTCATTGCCCATTTTGAATCTCATCCACCACGGGGAGAGATCGTGATTGTGATTGAAGGAGCATCCTTATTTTCTTCTTTATCGATTGAGGATCTTGAGGCACAGTTGGAAATAGCTCTTGCCACCCATTCTGTCAAAGAGGCTGCAGACCTTGTTTCAAAAGCCCTTGGCTTGTCAAAACGTGAGGTATATCAACGTGCGCTTGCCCTTAAATCCAAGAAAACGGGCCTATCTTAAAGGCCAATGGGGAGAAAAAGTTGCAAGTGTTTATCTGCGCTTTAAAGGGTATGAAATTCTTGAAAGCCGGTTTAAGACGCCTGTTGGAGAAATTGATTTATTAGTCCGTAAGGGCAAAACGCTCGTCGCTATCGAAGTAAAAAACAGATTAACTTTAGAAAAAGCATCAATGGCTGTAACTCCTTTCCAGAAGCGACGGATTGAGCGAGCGTTGTTATATTATCTAAGTCGCCATCCTTTCTCTCTTGATTTACGATTTGATGTCATCTTAATCTGTCCCTGGAAATGGCCTTGTCATATTCAAGGAGCTTGGCTATCCCAGTAAATGGAGATTCAAATGTGGAATAAATGTACTATTTTTCTTCCTATCCTGCTTTCAGGATGTGGTTTAGCTGCTGTCGGTGGGATTGGCACTGTTGGAATGAGTGCTGTTGAAGATCGTGGTCTTACGGGCGTTGCGAGTGATCAAATCTTGCGTATCAAAGTGGATACCGAAATATACGATCAGTTGGCAGATGCTTCAGAAATTGATGTAACGGTCTATAAAGGACGTGTGCTTTTAACGGGCATTGCGACAAGTGAAAAGGCAAAAGGTTCTGCTGTGCGCGCAGCCAGAAGCATTTCAGGCGTTAAAGACGTCATTGATGGGATGAATATAGAAGGCGAAGACGGCTTTTCAGAATACACCCGAGACGCATGGATGACCACAAAATTGAAAGCATCCTTATATGCTGATGAAGATGTTATGGCACCTAATTATCTTGTGACTACCTTTGATAAGGTTATATATATTTTTGGGACAGCTTACTCAAAAGAAGAAATGCAAAGAGTCGTTGATGCTGCCTATGACATTACAGGGGTTAAAAAAGTTGTTAATTTAATTGAGGTTACTAAAGCACCTTAAAGGAAGAACACACAATGCAATTAAAGAACCTGGGGGTGCTCATCTTTTTGATGAGTATAAGCCTCTCTCTTCATGAGTCCCCTCTTGGCGCTAGCAAAAGTGTAAATTGCGATAGAGCAACAACTCCTGTTGAAAACACAATTTGTAATTCAGTTTATTTGCCAGGACTCGACTTTGCAATGAGCTTTATTTACAGACAAGCTCTGGAATACTCAAAAAATCCTCTCAAACTTAAAGCAGAACAAGGGGATTGGCTTAAAAACCGACCTTCAGATGAAGAACAGCTTCGTAAAGAGTACGAAGCTAGAATAGAAGCTCTTCTCAAAGAGAAAACCTTAAACGAAGAACTGATCCACCAAGTTATTTTCACAAATAAGGTTGATGACTTGATGGATACAAAAACGAGTGTCGAAAAGCTCCCAGCAGATTACAATAAAAGGCTATATATCGTAAATGTTCTTATCTCTGATCTTCTTAAAAAGAAGGGTCTGATAAAGGCAGATGATGAGGAAAGCATGGCATCAGGCCCCACTGATCTTTTGCAGTTTTATCCCGACACTTACCTTCTGATTTACAGCCCCTTTATGGCGGCCTATCAGGCAAATTTGCGTCCTTTCACCATTAAAAAAGTGAGGGATGAACTCAACATTCAGCCCATATCTTTCCCAACGTACTCTCCAAAAGAAAAACGAATCATCGAGGAAAAGGAGTTGGGGGGACTATATGAATTTAACATTAAGCTAAAAATATTAAGTATATTATCAAAAGATGGTTATATTTTGACGCGAACGTATACTTATAAGGTTGAGCCAGATAAACTTATTTTAATCAAACAAGTCATGGAAGAGCCTAAGCCTTCACCTTCTGAAAAAAATGAAATGAAAAAAGAAATAGAGTATGAAAATCTAGATTATAGCGATATACTCAAAACCTTGCAGTAAAGCTCCGCGGGCGTAACCCCGCGGTCTCTTGCATTTCTTCATCGGGTAACCAGTTATTCTGAGCAGGGAGGAAAAGTGTTTTCGCGTCTTAATACGGTTTCCTTTCAGGGAGTCGATGTCATCACAATCGACGTCCAAGTTCAGATTTCATCTGGGATGCCTGGCTTTGCTATCGTAGGATTGCCTGATAAAGCGGTAGGAGAGTCAAGAGAGCGCGTGCGCTCCGCTTTCCATGCCATGGGTCTTTCCCTTCCCTATCGACGTATAACGATCAATCTCGCCCCAGCAGATGTTCAAAAGGAAGGAAGCCATTATGATCTTCCTATTGCCTTGGGACTTCTGGCCACGATGAAGGTGATTCCTTCTGATATTCTTGCAGAATATATTGTATTGGGAGAGCTTTCCTTAGACGGCCTTCTTGCCCCCATTTCGGGCGTTCTTCCTGCAGCTATTCATGCAGCATCCCTGGATAAGGGGATTATTTGTCCCAAAATGTGTGGAGGAGAGGCAGCCTGGGCAGGGGACATCCATATTTTAGCGGCAGATTCTCTCCTTTCACTTATAAATCATTTTAAAGGAACGCAAGTTCTCTCAAAACCTGAGCCCTTAATGGAAGAGGAAGGTATTCAAAAAGTCCTTGATTTGCGAGATATAAAGGGACAAGAAACTGCCAAACGGGCTCTTGAGGTGGCAGCATCTGGTGGCCACAATTTGTTGATGCTAGGCCCGCCTGGCGCAGGAAAATCCATGTTGGCTGCACGACTTCCCGGCATTTTGCCACCCTTAACACCGGCTGAAGCCTTGGAAGTTACGATGATCCAGAGTTTGGCAGGTAGGCTTAATGAAGGCAAGCTCATCCGCAACCGTCCTTTCAGAGATCCGCACCATTCTGCCTCTATGCCGGCCCTGGTAGGGGGAGGATTGAAGGTGCAACCGGGGGAAATCTCGCTCGCCCATCATGGTGTGTTGTTTTTAGATGAGCTCCCTGAATTCCAGCGTGCAGCTCTTGAAGCCCTTCGCCAGCCTCTGGAGTCAGGAAAAACAGTTGTGGCACGCGCCAACGCCCATGTGACGTATCCATCAAGAGTTCAGCTTGTAGCAGCAATGAATCCCTGTCGCTGTGGCTACGTATCTGATGCCAGCAGGGCTTGTTCTCGCGCTCCCAAATGTGCTCTCGATTATCAATCAAAGATTTCAGGCCCGCTTTTTGATCGCATTGATTTGCATATCGAGGTACCAGAGGTATCCGCCGCGGACCTGACCCGTGAAGCAACAGGGGAACACAGTTCACAAGTTGCAGCTCGTGTTAATAGGGCACGACAGATTCAAGAAACGCGCTACCAAGCCTTAGGGGTGTCCATTCGCCAGAATGCCCATGCAGATGGAGAGCTTTTGGATGAGATTGCAACCCCTGATGAAGCAGGCCTTGCTTTGTTAAAAAAAGCTGCGGAGAACTTCAAACTTTCCGCGCGAGGCTATCGACGAGTGTTGAGGGTTGCACGTACGCTTGCTGACATGGGAGAATCACCGACTGTGTTGGGTGCGCATATTGCAGAAGCTTTAAGCTATCGACGGCTTCATTTTGCGTAAGGTTTCTTAGGAGTAAGAGCTTCCCATTTTCTGGATTGCTCTCGACGCAGCATAGCCTTTGGCGTAGGCGTGTCGAAGCTCACGCTCCTCGCATGATGACCGGTGGAGAGCATCATTGCGAGACTCCTTGTGAGCCAAAGCAATCCAAACATCTTCCAAGCCATTGCCTGTAGCGCTCATTACTAAAATCAAACGTAGACATTATATGCGAAATATTCTATAAGCATCCTCAGTAAAAGGAGATTTTGTTATGAAAAAAGAGATCCATCCAAATTATCATGAAATTACAGTCGTGATGACAGACGGGACAGAATTTAAAACACGTTCCACATGGGGAAAGGAAGGGGATACCTTGCGTCTTGACATTGATCCCAAATCCCATCCCGCATGGACCGGTGTTCATCGCCTCTTGGATACAGGCGGCCAGCTTGCTAAATTCCAAGGACGTTTCAAAGACTTGGGTCTTTAAGGACCTATCGTTTAGAGAACAAAAAGAGCCAAGAGAGCATTTATTTTCTTGGCTTTTTATTTAAAAAGCAAGCGCATGATTACTTGGGACAAACTCTCGACATTATAGAGGCTCGCTTTCCGAAGGATTCTCCCCACATCTCAAGACTCAAACTAAAGCTTAACAAACCTTGAATAAGACTCTGTTTCTCTGGTAATCTTAAGGAAGATAAGGAAAGAGATTTATAATGAAAAATATTGCCCCCCACATCTATCGTCAGCGATTAATGATTGAAGCCTTTTATACGATTGAAGTGACAAAGGAAATGCTGGACGCTTATTTAAGGGGAGTTGCAGAGCATCTTAATCTAAAGATTTACGGCGATCCCATTATTTTTTCGCCAGCAACTGGGATGGGCAAGGAGGAAAATCAAGGGTTTGACGCTTTCGTGCCGTTGATTGACTCGGGGATTTCGGCTTATGTTTGGAGCTCTTCGAAGTTCTTTTCTGTCTTATTTTATACATGCAAAAGCTTTGATGAGCAGAAAGCCATTGAATATACAAAAGATTTTTTCAAAGTTCTTCCTGAATTTGAAACAATGTCCTTTTAAGCACCCATTGAGTTGAAAGGTTCCAATCTTAAGATATTTTTGGTAACCTTAAAGAATGAAAACACTTTATCTCCTCCGTCATGCCTTTGCCGCCCCACGTGAGCTTAGCCTTTCCGATTTTGATCGTCCTTTAGATGAGAAAGGGCGTAGGCAAGCAGAAGAAGTTGCAAGTTATCTTCAAAATGAAAAAATCACCTTTGATTTTGTAATGTGTTCGGCCGCCTTAAGAGCACGTGAAACATTAGAGCCTCTACGCCCAGTCATAGGCACGGACGCTATTGACGTTTCTAAGAGCTATTACAATAGCCCAGAAGATCAAATTCTTAGTTACCTAAAGCAAGTTTCAGATCAGAAAGACAAGGTACTTTATATTGGTCACAATCCGGGAATTGCCTTTACTGCCCTGAAGTTTACGAAGGTCTTTCCTGAGATTTTAATAGAAGGGGTGACACCTGCAACCCTTATTGGTTTTCAGTTTCCGATAAGTCATTGGAAAGATTTGAATTGGTGGGGAGGAGAGGTTACAGATCTATTTCAGCCAGCCCCTCAACCAATAGAGCCTCTCGCACCAAAGGAATTGTAACCCGTCTGTTTTGAGTCATGGCAAGTCTGTTGAGCGTTTCAACCCAGAAACGAGCCTGCTCAAAAGATCTCTCCATATGCTTAAGGAGAAAGGATATAACAGTATCTTCAACATGAAGTTGGACATCGCTAAAAAGTTTTTGAATAACTTGAAAGAGAAGTTTTTCATCGGGGCCATGAATTTTCACTGCCGGAATAGCATTTAGACGTGAACGCAAGTCTGGCAAACTTTTTCCCCAGTGTGCGGCAGGTGTCCGCGACAGAAGCAGTAATCCCCCTTTTGAATCAATGAGGTGGTTATAGAGATGAAAAAATTTTTCTTCTTTTTCAATAAGATGTGCGTCATCTAGAATAAATAATTTTGGCTCTTCGAAAAGAGTCTCTAAATCTATTGAATTAAAGTCTTGGGCCTTAAGATATCTAGCCTTTGTATTCATTTGCCAAATGTTAGAAAGGTGAGTTTTTCCACATCCCCCATCTCCATAAATGGAAAGACAATGATTTGGCCAATTTGGCCAGCGCATGAGCCAAAGATATGCCTTTTCATTGCAGCTCGAGACGATAAAATCTTTGTCCTCAAATGCTGGGGGTAATTTAAGAGGGAGAATGAGCTGTTTCACGAGACTTTTTTGGATGAGTTGAGGATTGTCCAAGGTAATAGGGGCTTTTTAGATAAAGGGCAAGGGCATGCCTTACCAGAACACCGAGAGCGGCTGCAACGGGTAGCGCAAACAAAATCCCCACGAATCCATAGAGAACCCCCCCAGCCAAAAGGGCAAAGAGTACCCAAACCGGGTGCAGACCAATGCGATCTCCCACGAAATAAGGGATAAGAAGGTAGCCTTCCAAGGTCTGACCCACCACAAATATTCCCGCTACAACACCGATAGAGGTCCATTCTGTAAATTGCGCGAAGGCAATTCCCATGCTGAGCATAAAGCCAAAAAGAGCGCCTACATAGGGGATAAAGGCCATCACGCCAATCAGCATACCAACAACAAGGCTAAAATCAAGATTAGCCAAAGTCAAAGCGACTGAATAGTAAAGTCCAAGCATAAGACACACAAGCGCTTGTCCTTTTGCAAACCCACCAATAGTTGCATTTATTTCTGTAAAAAGACCCCTTATGGTGGATTTAAAAGGGCGAGGGAACCAACGATCAATCGTCTGTATCATTTTATTCCAGTCCCTTAAAAAATAAAAAGCAACGATTGGGGTAATGACAATCAATGAGATCAGATTTGCAAGTGCGAGCCCGCTTGTCAAAATTCCCGCTAAGACTTTAATCCCCCACGTTATGAGCTCGCCGAGGTGGGTGCTCGCGAGCTCACGAAGACGCTCTATATCTTTGGGCTCAATGTAACCAGACGCTTCTTCTAATAGGGGTCGTAAAGCGGCTAAAATTCGTTCCCCATATTGCGGGACGCGGGAGGCTAGACGTAAAAGTTCTGTTTGGATAAAGGGGATGGCAATAAAAAGGATGATGCCGATGATAAGGAAAAAACTAAGGATCATAAAAGCGGTACCTAAGGTCCGAGAGATCCCCCATTTTTCAAACCATCTAACGGCAGGATTCATGGCATAGGCGACTAAAAGACCTGTCAAAAAAGGCAAGAGGATGCCTTGAAGGAAATAAAGGCATGCCACCAGGACAGCTCCCAACCCGACCCAAAGCCATATCTGACGATTCTTAGTCACAGATTTGCAGTATCCATCTTATTGAAATATTTCAACCCAAGCCTAACATAGCTGACGCCAGAAAGCACGGTCGTTAATGCAACAAAATAACCAAAATAAAGATTTAAATCAGGAATTCCCAAAAAGAATTCCCCTTGGCCAAGAACAAAAAGGGCATAAACTAATTGAACAACTGTATTGATTTTACTGATCATTAAAGGCTTCATCTCAATAGTACTTTTAAAAAGGAAGAGAAGAAGAATCCCCCCAATAATAAGAACATCCCTAAAAACTACAAGAATCACGACCCAAAGCTCAATAAGCCCGATCTGTCCCAAGGCAGCAAAGACTCCCACTAAGAGGGCCTTATCGGCGAGTGGATCTAAATAGGCCCCCAACGTTGTTCTTGCTTTGAAAATACGAGCCAAAAAACCATCAAGGGCATCAGATAGCCCCGCTATTGTAAAAAGAATAAAGGCCGCCATCAACTGATGGGAGAGAATGAGTGAAACAATAAGGGGGACACTTAATAAACGAGCAAGGCTGATAATATTTGGAAGGTTCATTGTTTGTGTCATGATCTATTTCATCCGTATTGTAAAAGTCATTTATCACAAGGGCATTTTATTTGATGTGATAGTCCAACCCTTTTCATCTGGAGAAAAGAGATACCCTTTCTGCAGAAGATTCTGTTGTAGCTTTTCAATACTGCCACCATAGGTGATCTCCACATTGGCATCTCGGGGAGAGAAGGCAAGTACAGTTACTTTTTTGACTTCGGGAAAAGTCTCAAGAGCTTTTTTAATATTTTGCCACTCAGAAAGGGTGGTATAAGAAGCTTTCATTATGAAAAGTTTTTCTTTACCAGATGTCTGTGGACTTAGTGGTGTGACGTTACTCTGCTGTTGCAGCCAAGCCTGGACTTGAGGGCTATCAAATTGAAAGGTTAGAGACGCGGCATAACTGGTAGGAGTTGTCTTTTCCCGATCAATAGAAAAGTCTGACACCATATTCATGACGGCATCATGAGGAGGAAGGGACCCAGAGTTTTCTAAGAAACTTTCATCCAAAAGTTTTTGAAAAGCAAGATCGTGAGCTCTATCGAGCGCTTTCTCTCTAGCCGTTGCTGCAGAATCAGCTGTGACGGATACCTTTACGTTTGTCACTGTCATGACTTCTGCCCTTGCATTGTCCACCAATAGAAGCCCTAAGAAAACCCATACACATTTCATTCACTTGGTCCTTTAGAATAAATTTTTTTTATCTTAAAAGGGTCTGCATTAAAATTCTACTGTTAATGAGAGAATTTCAATGCCCGGTTTTCTGTGCTTCTTTAACATTTTGTTAATAATTATAGGACATCCTTACTGTATCAAAAATAAAAAATCCTTTTTAAAAGCGAGTATGCCAATGAAAAAAGTAGCATTAGTGACAGGTGGAACACGGGGCATAGGAGCAGCTATCTCTCAGCAACTCAAAGAAGCAGGATATACTGTAGCGACCGTGTATCAGGGTAACGAGAAGGGAGCAGAGGATTTTAAAAAAAGCACAGGAATCCCAACCTATAAATGGGATGTTAGTCATTTTCAAGCTTGTGAGAGGGGCATTGCTCAGGTGGCCAAAGATCATGGTCCGATTGACATTCTTGTAAATAATGCAGGGATTACTCGAGATGGTGTGCTGCATAAAATGGATTATGACCGGTGGGCGGATGTGATTCAAACGAATCTAACATCCTGTTTTAATATGTGCCGATTGTTAATTGAGCCTATGCGAGCGCGCGGCTTTGGGCGGATTATTAACATCAGCTCTATCAACGGACAGAAAGGCCAGTTTGGCCAAACGAATTATTCCGCTGCTAAAGCAGGGATAATCGGTTTTACCAAAGCTCTTGCGGTAGAAAGTGCTACCAAAGGCATCACGGTCAATGCTATTGCGCCAGGATACATCAAAACGGATATGGTTGATAATGTACCAGAATCCGCTCTAGCTCAGATTACGCATCAAATTCCTATTGGGCGTCTTGGAAACCCTGAAGAAGTTGCGCGTGCCGTTGTTTTCCTTGCCTCTGATGAATCTGGGTTTATAACAGGCACAACTCTAACACTGAATGGTGGTCAATATTTTGCTTGAGAATTTCTTTATATTATAAAATTCATCATAAATTAATAAAAATACTTTAAGATATTTTCTATCACAAGGATGGAGAATTAAGAATGGGACTAAAGGATAAAGTTGCCATTGTAACCGGTGCTGCTAGTGGGATTGGTAAAGAAATAGCTGAAAAATTTGCGCAAAATGGCGCAAAAGTTGTGATTGCAGACATTGAGCAAGATAAAGCTGAACTCACCGTCAAAGAGATCCAAAAAAATAAGCACGAAGCCATGGCTGTCTCGATGGATGTTACCAACGAAGAACAAGTCGAACGGGCAATAGAGAAAGTTATATCGTCCTATGGGGGGGTTGATATTCTTGTGAGCAACGCAGGAACTCAATTCATTTCTCCTCTCGAAGATGTGCCCTTTCAGCAATGGAAAAAATTATTGGCCATTCACCTTGATGGAGCCTTCCTTACAACAAAGGCTTGTCTAAAAAATATGTATAAAAATGGAAAGGGAGGGAGCATCATTTATATGGGCTCTGTTCACTCGAAAGAGGCTTCCGTTTTAAAAGCACCCTACGTTACCGCCAAGCATGGACTGATAGGTCTATGCCAAGTCGTTGCAAAAGAAGGGGCTGCACACAATGTTCGTGCTAACGTGATATGCCCAGGGTTTGTAAGAACGCCTCTTGTCGATAAACAAATTCCTGAACAGGCGAAAGACTTAGGCATTAGTGAAGAAGATGTCATTAAGAAAGTATTCCTTAAGGATACGGTAGATGGAGAATTTACAACGAGCGCTGATGTTGCAGATGTTGCTTTGTTTTTTGCCTCATTTGATTCAAATGCACTAACCGGTCAATCCTTGGTGGTGAGTCATGGTTGGTTTATGCAATAAGAAAAAACGCCTGAAACTGAGCTATTGGGATGATTAGCACTGCTCATAAAATAATTCACATTATCATTTTCTTAAAAAATTTCTGTTACTTTAAAAGCCTATTAAGGACGGTAAAATGTAAACTTAAGGAAAAATGGGCTTATGAATGACGAAGTTAGAGGTGTATCTTCACCAATATCTCATAAATCCAATAAAAATTTGAAGAAGAAATTCAATATAACACGTTCAATTTTAGAGAGCGCAACCGAGCATTCAATCATTGCCACGGATCTTGACGGAGTAATTTTAACATGGAACGAAGGTGCCCGTAGAATTTTTGGTTATGAGCCAGGAGAGGTTCTTAGCTCTCAAAAAATTTTTCTTCTCCAAGATACAGCTGACTTAGAATCCATAAAACTCGAAAAAATTTTTGATGAAGTTAGAAATCAAGGTTTATGGTTCGGTGAATTAAATTGTGTAAAAAAAGATGGCAGCCGATTAGCACCTCTTTTCACAATTACTTTAAGAATGGACTCTTCTGGAAAGCCCACTGGATACACATTTATAGCACGCGATCTACCAGAGCTACAAAATGAAATACAATCGATAAAACAATCTGAAGAATATAACCGTAGTTTAATAGAATCGAGTCTGGATGTTTTGATAGCAACGGATACTTTGGGTATTATCAACGATGTCAACCAAAAAGCATGTGATATTACAGAGTTTTCTCGTGAGGAATTAATAGGCGCCCCCTTTAAAAACTTTTTTACGAATCCCAAACATGCTGAGGATGCGATACGAAAAGTTCTTTCAGAAAATCGTATCACAAATTACGAACTGATCGTGAAATCCCGCACTGGCATACTAACCCCTGTCTCTTTTAATTCAACGACGCTTCGTTTGAAAAATGGTGAATTGAAGGGAATTTTTGCGACCGCTCACGATATTACGGAACAGAGACGCTTAGAAGAAAAAGCTCTCGCGCAAAATATTGCCTTAAAGGAAGCGACTGATTTTTTTCATGATCTTTTGGAAAGCTCAACCACAAATTCTATCATTGCCCTAGATTTGGAGGGAAATATAATTGCCTGGAATGAAGGCGCTAGACGTAACTATAATTATACCGCCGATGAAATGATTGGTAAGAAAAATGCATCCATTTTACATGTACCAGAAGACATTAAATCCGGTAGAGCTCAAGAAATCCTCGATCTTGCTTTAAAAACAGGTAACGCAGAAGGCGAGTTTGAGCGCTTACGAAAAAATGGGGAACGATTCTATGCATCAGTTGCTGTTACGTTAAGACTGGATGCAGAGAAAAAACCGGTTGGCTATGTGTTAATTTCAAAGGATATTACGGACCTGAAACAGCAAAGACAAGCCTTAGAGGAACAGCTCAATAATAACCTTTCCCTTCTTGAATCGAGTGTGGATGTTTTCATGATCACAGATGTTATTGGAATTATTACAGATGTGAACAAACAAATGTGTATCGTTACAGATCGAACCCGAGAAGAACTGATTGGCACCCCTTTCAGTGCAAATTTCACCGATCCAAAACGAGCGGAAGATTGCATCCGGAGTGTGTTGGCTTCTGAAAAAGTCATTAATTACGATCTAACCATTAAGGCAAAAGATGGTAAAGAAACGTTTGTGTCCTGTAATGCGACAACCTTTAGAGATACGCGAGGAAACTTAAGTGGGGTATTTACGGTTGCCAGAGACGTCACTGAACAAAAGCGTTTAGAAGAACAAATCCGAAAACAAAACAGCGAATTACAGGATAAGACCAGTTTTTTAAATGATATCCTAGAAAGTTCAACCGCTTATTCCATCATCGCTGAAGATTTGGATGGGAAAATCCTTGCCTGGAATGAAGGGGCTAGGCTCAACTATGGTTATACAGCAGAAGAAATGATCGGTAAGCAAAATACCAGGGTTTTGCATGCACCAGAAGATATTAAATCTGGTCGGCTGCAAGCCGTCCTTGATGCAGCTCTGAGCACTGGGAAAGAAGAAGGTGTTTTAGAAAGCGTTAGAAAAAATGGGGAAAGATTTCCTGCATCCTTGGCCCTCACTTTACGTCGAGATAAACTTGGAAAACCAGTAGGTTATGTGTTGATTTCCAAAGATATAAGTGAACAAAACAGACAAGCAGGGTTACGCACAAAAAATGTTGAGCTCGCTGAACAAAATCGTCTTTTACAAGAAGCCACGCTGATAAAAAGTGAGTTTTTAGCGAATATGTCTCATGAATTGCGCACCCCTCTAAATGCTATCATCGGTTTTACGGAATTGATGCATTTGGGGAAAGTGGGGCCTGTGTCTCCTGAGCATAAAGAGTATCTTGGAGACATCTTAACCAGCTCTCGTCACCTCCTTCAACTGATTAATGATATTCTCGATTTAGCCAAAGTTGAATCCGGTAAAATGGAATTTCATCCTGAAAAAGTTGATTTTGATAAAGTCATAGGTGAAGTCTGCGATATTCTTCGAACCTTAATCGCTAAGAACAAAATAACTGTTTCAATTAAGGTGGACCCTAAGGTTGCGAGTGCTACACTTGATCCTGCTAAATTTAAACAGATTCTCTATAATTATATCTCTAATGCCTTGAAATTTACGAACGAAGGTGGAACCGTTGAAATTCGGGTCGTTCCAGAAGGACGTAAGAATTTTCGTTTGGAGGTGGAAGATAATGGAATTGGAATCAGTAAGAAGGATATACCCAAACTCTTCTCAGAATTTCAACAACTTAATGCCACGGCAGCTAAGAAATATCAGGGAACGGGCCTTGGGCTTGCTCTTACTTTGCGTATCGTCGAAGCTCAGGGCGGAGAGGTTGGGGTAAGCAGCACCCCTGGGAAAGGGAGTACATTCTTTGTTACCCTGCCTTTAGTCCCTCATAAGATTGAAAAGGAAAAAGCAAGAAACCCTGTTGTAACGACGGCCACTCAACTCGTTGAAAAAAATGCGCCTAAGATTCTGATTGTCGAGGACGATAAAAAGGAAAGCGCACTTATTGCCAAAACTCTTACAACAGCAGGTTATGCGATAGAAACAGCTTTTACTGGAGCTAAGGCTATAGAGCTATGTCGGGTGGAACACTTCGATGCCATTACCCTTGATTTACTCCTTCCCGACATGAATGGATGGAATATTTTGAGGTCCATTCGAAATGATGGAATCAACCAAGAGACTCCTGCTATTGTCGTTACAGTCATCCCCCAAAAGTCCGCAAGTTTCGGCTGTAAGGTACAGAACTTCTTGCTAAAGCCCACCCAATCAGAAGACATACTGACGGCGCTTAAACAAGCTGGTGTTCTTCCAGAGGAATCAAAATCCGTCTTATTTGTTGACGATGACCCTAAATTTTTAAAATTAGTTCAACAATATTTAAAAGATTCAAATTTAAAACTCTTTTTTGAAACTGATCCCGAGCATGGGCTAGAAATAGCAGAGAAAACCACTCCCGATGTTATCGTGCTTGACCTTCTCATGCCAAATGTTGGTGGATTAGAATTTTTAAGACGTTTGCGAAGTACGGAAAAGGGGAAAAACACCCCTGTCATCATTTGTACGAACCAGGATTTAAGTGATGCGGATAAAGCTCGTATTAAAGTTTCCGTTGATACAGTCATTCAAAAAGGGGGCGGAGCTATGGAGCATCTTATTACGGAGTTAAAACATATTGCCCCTATTCCCGCTAAAAAAACATGAAGGGAAGAATAGGATGTTAAAGGAGCCGATTTTAATTATTGAAGATAACCCTTCCAATCTAAAGTTGGTGAAAACATTATTGACCGTTGAAGGATATGAGATTCAGACGGCAACAAATGCCGAAGAAGCTATAGAGGTTTTAAAAAATTTTCGTCCCCGCCTCATTTTAATGGATTTGCAGCTACCAGGAATGGACGGTCTTCAGCTTACACAAAAACTTAAACACGATGCTCGATTTAAAACGATAATTATTATTGCCCTAACGGCTTATGCTATGACGCGAGACAAAGAAAAAGCCCTAGCTGCAGGTTGCGATGGCTACATGACGAAACCCATCGATGTAAAAACTTTTTCTAATGAAGTCCTGAGCTATTTAAAAAAAAGTAAATCAGGTGTATTCCAATGAAAAAGCAAGTTGTATTAATCATTGAAGACAATCCCGCCACACGAAAAATGTTAAGAACGACTTTAGCCACGACTAAAAACTATACTGTCATTGAAGCTCGAAATGGATCTGAAGGGCTAAAAATGGCAAAAACAAACAAACCAAGTCTGATATTTCAAGGTTTATTTTTGAGGGATATGAATGGATTTGATTTAAATAAAAAATTGAGAGCCTTACCCGAAATCCAAGACATCCCGATTCTAGCCCTTACAGGATTTTTAACAGGCTTAAATGAGCAACAAAATCAGCATGGCTTTACAGCATTTTTGATGAAACCTATTGAACCTTCACTCTTAATTGAAACGATAAAAGTCCACTTGCCCCTTTCAGTACCTTCAACTTCATCTATTGGAGAAGGGCGACAGATTCTGATTGCGGATGATGACCCCATACAACTTAAACTTTTAGGGATGCAACTCCAAAATGCTGGGTTTCAGGTTACAACAGCAACCGATGGTCAAGTCGCTCTTGATAAAGCCAAAGTTACGCCTCCCGATGCCATCGTCAGCGATATTTTGATGCCAACTCTAGATGGTTTTGGATTATGTTTAGCTGTAAGACAAGAGCCGAAACTGAGTAACATTCCAGTGATTCTTCTAACCGCTCATTACCTAGAGGATGCCGATGTTGATCTTGCGCACAAAGTAGGTGCAACCCATTACATGACACGTACTCCAGACGAAACAATACTCATTAATGAGTTGGTTAAGTGTTTAAAAGATATAAATTCTGTTAACCCTAACATAAGCATCAAACTTGAAAGTGACATCAAAGAACAACATACCAACCGACTTATTCGACAATTGGAACAACAAACTTTATCTAGTTCTGATCTTTTACAACAAAGCGCTATAAAAACAGCTCAACTCTATTTACTTACCGGCGTCGCCGAAACCTTAACGAAATCTAATAAAAAAATTGATGAGACTTTAGCAGATGTTCTTTATTATTTCCTGGATGCGGCTGGAATATCAAAGGGTGCCCTTTATATAAAAGAAGGCGATGACGACATCAAATTACAACAAATTATTGGTTATAAGAAAAACCAAAGGCAAAAATTGGAGACATTCTTTGGCAAAATTCAACTTTTAAATAAGGTCTTAAAGAATCAAGAACCTTTTGCTATCCCTTCCAAGGAACTTCCAATACAAGAAACAAAGGGGCTATTGAAAGAAGCAGATGTACAATCGGCATTAATCGTCCCTTTAACCTCGGGATCTATAAACCCTGGCATACTGTTCTTAGGATCAGACTCTACTAATTTAATAGGGGAAAACCCTCTATCCTTTGCACGAACGTTAGGAATGCAACTTGGGCAATCAATGGCTTTAGCGCAAGCTTTTGAAAATCTTGCAATTTCTGAAGAACAACATCGTCAACTCGTCGAAATTTCACCGGATGCCATCTTCATTCTTCAAGAAGATAAGTTCTCATTCGCAAATGCAGCAGGACTAAAATTATTGGGCGCACACAAGCCAGAGCAATTACTCAATCAATCTGTTTTTGATTACTTTAAACCTGAATCTCGTTTAGCTCTTAAAGAATATATGACAGAACGAAACAAAGGGAAACAGACCCCTCTCATCGAAGGGAAAATTGAAACGATAGATAAAAGTGTACTTGATGTAGAGGTCGTTGCAAGTCCATTCACTTATCAAAATAAACCTGCTGTTTACTTAATTATACGTGACATTACAGAACGTAAACGATCAAGACTATATTTTGAGGTACAATATGCAATATCATTGATTTTAGCTGAATCCACAAGCTTGCAAGAGGCAACGACGCAGATATTAAAGGTTATTTGTGAACGCTTGAATTGGGATATAGGCGCAATCTGGGCTGTTGATGCAAAAGCGAACGTTTTACGTTGTATAACCGTATGGCAAGCACCTACGACCCAAATCGATGAATTCAAGAAAAAATCCCTGAGCATTACTTTTGAGCGCGGAATGGGCTTTCCCGGAAAAGTTTGGAAAAATCGGAAAGCTGTGTGGCACACTGATCTTAATGATCTCATCTTAAGGGAACAAGAGGCAGCTTCCGCCGGATTAAAGATGGGGACATGCTTTCCCATTATCTATGAAAATGAGGTTCTCGGCATTATTGAGTTTTTTAGCAAAAATATTTTTCAAGAGCCTGAGGGTCTATTATCGTGGTTTGAATCAATAGGTAACCAGTTTGGTCTTTTTCTAAAACGAAAACATATGGAAGGACAGATGCTCTATCTGGCAGAGCATGATGCTTTGACCGGATTAATAAATCGAAAGCTTGTTCAGGAGTCTCTGCATAATGAGCTTATAAAAGTTAAGAAAACCCATAAAAAAGTAGGAGTTCTCTTTCTAGATCTCGATCAATTCAAAATGATTAATGATTCCGTGGGTCATCAAGTCGGTGATATTCTGTTAGTCGAAATCTCTAAGATTCTTCAAAGTTGCGTTCGGCCTCAGGATTTAATTGGTAGAGTCGGAGGAGATGAATTTATAATTGTTCTTCCTGATATAGATTCAGATAATGATGTTATTCAGATTGCAGAAAAAATCCAAAAAAAACTTGAAAATAAGATCTCAGTGGAAGGAAAAGAATTCTTTATAACGTCGAGTATGGGCATTAGCTTTTATCCTAAAGATGGCAATAAGGTTGAATCCTTAATAAAAGGTGCAGAAATTGCCATGTATAGAGCGAAGGAAAAGGGCAGAAATAATTTTCAATTTTGCACACCTGAAATGACCACGAAGGCCGAAAACCGCATCATCTTACAAAATGATTTGCGTCAAGCTTTGAAAAATGGTTAATTCTTTCTTTACTATCAACCAAAAATCGACTTGAAAACGAATAAAACCATTGGAATGGAAGCCCTTATAAGATGGCAAAAATCTGATAGGCTTATCTTACCAGCTGAGTTTATTTATGCAGCCGAAGAAAGTGATCTTATTATACCCATGACGCAGTGGGTTTTACATACAGCGAGTATGCAAAATAAGACATGGCAAGAAGAAGGTCTCCCTAAAATTTCCGTCGCTATCAATCTTTCCATCAATAATTTAAATATGCAACTTTTGGAAGCCGTAGAGCAAACTTTGAAACTAAGCAATTTAAACCCTGATTGCCTTGAAGTTGAATTGACGGAAAGTATTTTGATGAAAAATGTTGAAAATAATATTCAAATTTTGAGAGATCTGAAAAAAATGGGTCTTAAAATTGCAATAGATGATTTCGGAACAGGGTATTCGTCTCTAAGCTATTTAAAGCGTTTTCCAATAGATTATCTAAAAATCGATCAATCATTTGTCCGTGATATCGTAACGAATGAAGATGATTCAGCGATTGTTGTTGCAATCATTGCAATGGCTCATAGCTTGGGTTTTAAAGTCATCGCAGAAGGAGTCGAAACGCAAGAACAGCTGGCATTTTTAGCAAAACATGATGCCGATGAAATTCAGGGTTATTATTTTAGCCATCCTTTATCCGCAGAAGAAGCTACAAAATTTTTAAAAAGAGAAATGACGTCGCAAAAAATCTAAGGCCTCACCTCCTCTTCTTTCAGATGAGGCTCCGTGAACAAATTTTCAAATCATCATGAATTCAAGCTTGAGATCTTTTCAGCAATGGGTATGCTGGAAAATATGAAAAATATGGTTAGAGCGCCACTTATAGATCTGGCGATAAAACGACCACTTATATCCACACGAGCTGCTCTTCTTCTCAGAGTTGCTTTAGAAATCGAAACCCTATTTGAAGTGAAAGAGTCTCATGACAAAACGGCCCCCTCGTCCCCCCCAAGATCCTTCCCGTCTGTGGCTTTGGGGGATCCATGCGTGCAAAGCTGCCCTTGAAAATCCGAAAAGACGCTGCTTTCGTCTTTTGATTACAGAATCAATGATAAAAGAACTTGGGCTTTCTAAAGAAAATCATGCCTATAAAGTAGAAATTCTTGATGCTTCTTCACTTTCCCGCCTATTGCCGGAAGGGTCTGTACATCAGGGAATTGCGATGGAGGTCGCTCCCTTGCCAGAAAGCCCACTACATGAGTTACGCAATACCAGCGCGGGGGTTCTTGTGGTGTTGGATCAAGTCACAGACCCTCATAATGTGGGAGCGATCTTAAGAACGGCCAGAGCTTTGGGAGCATTGGGCGTTGTCATGACAGATCGGAATGCGCCTCCTTTAAGTGGGGTTTTGGCGAAAGCTGCCTCCGGTGCCCTTGATAGCTTGCCTCTTTGGCAAGTGACCAATCTTGCGCGTACCTTGGATGACCTTAAGAAAGAAGGATTCTGGACCGTAGGCCTTGATGAGAATGCACCTAAAATGCTTTCTAAATCAGATTTACCCGAAAAGGTGGCTCTTATTATGGGGGCGGAAGGGGAAGGGCTTCGTCGCCTGACTCAAGAAAAATGTGACTTTTTAACCAAGCTCCCCACAGACCCTGCTTTCCCAACATTAAACGTATCAGTTGCAGCAGCCCTTGCCCTTTATGAATTGGTGAGGGTTTAACCAGTTAGGAAAAATAAGCTGAAGAACCCCAGGTGCGTTATTCTTGAGTGATGCACCTGGGCTTGTTCTCTCTGTCCCTTTTAGTTATTCGAAAGGAAGTTAAAACGGGTGCCATAGGGGTTTTTTGTAATCGTAAAATTTTTAGCTAATTGGCTTTTCCCTTTTTCTTCACCCAAATTAAAGTGATGTTTGTGATTCAAACGCGCTGGTTGGCCAAAGCCCGCTTTCCCTTCTTTAAATTCTTTAATCATCACAGTTTCAAAAGCAACAAAATAAGATGAGTAACCTTGTAAATCCTCACCCTCAGGTATTACGGCTTCTTTTCCAATATTCCATTCAGCTCCCGGTGAGATATTGCGAGTTAACTCTGTGTGAATCCTTGCCCCACTATAAGGATCAAAGCTTATGTCATTTGGCATATCTGACCTAATTCCGGGTTTTGCTGAAATTCGAAAGGTCACCTCGATTTCATCGGAAGTGCTATTTGTTACAGTTATTTCTGCTTTCAATGGCAATGGAGTTGAAAGAAAAAGAGCGCTTGTTGTTAAAGTATAAAAAACAAATTTGCTTATATTCATGTAAAAATCCTTTTTTATCAATTTTATTATGGAATGATTCTAAAAATATTAATTTTACAGATTTTTTTATTAAAATCCCTGTTGAAAACTACGATCTCATCGTCGTTTTGAATCTTCCACTTCTCCTTTATTATACGGTTACACATTTCTTTCAATGTCATTTATTTTTAAACGAATACAGGGTCATCTCTCCCTTGTTCCATCAAAGAAGGAGTTAAAGTAAAAAGTTAATATTTAAAAAAATAAACACAGCACATGATTGTGCTGGATATATAATCAATATTTATATATTTATTTTCTCATGTAGACGGTAATGTAAGCCGCATACGGGAATCAAGAACAAGAATTCTTTTTGAATCTGTAAGAAGAGGGTTGATGTCTAATTCCGCAATTTCGGAATGATTGACAAGCACGTATGAAATCTTAATCAAACACTCAATGAGTTGATCTAAAGGAATAGGCGGTTGATCACGATACCCTTTTAATTGATTATAGATTTTTGTTTTTTCAATGAGATCCATGGCTGATTTGTGGCTGAGAGGAGCAAGGGCCAAAGCCTTATCGTTAATCACTTCAACAGCTTTTCCCCCAGCGCCAAAAATGACGACCGGGCCAAAAGTTTTATCTTGTACACCCCCCAAAAACAGTTCAAATCCATGATCGAGAGGGATCATGGGCTGCATAATAAAGCCATCAATTCTAGCTTTCGGGTTATGGATTGCAATAACGGAGAGCATTTTTTTTGCCGCTTTTTCAACTTCTTCCGAATTGGTTAAGTTAAGAATAACCCCGCCGATATCACTTTTGTGAATAATATCTTCAGAAGCAATTTTTAAAACAACTGGGAACATCATCTTTTGAGAAACCAATTTAGCTTCAGAGGGAGAAGAGGCAAACTCAGTCCGGATAACAGGAATATCGTAAGATGAAAGAATCTCTTGATTGACATGGTGATCTAGCCATTCTTGATCTTGTTTCTTGACGAGTTGTTTAAGAATTTTTGTGACTTTTGCTTCAACTTTAATCGGTTTTAGGGGACTTTTATCAATGAAACGCGCTTCACTTTCACACCTTAAGATATTGCTAAAAGCCCCTACGGCTCTTTCTGGAGTGGGGTAAATGGGAATTTTGTTTTGGACAAATTGGGTAAGTATTTTCTTCTTAACGTTTTGTTGAAGAGAAACCATAAAAATGTCTGGCCGTGGCCTTTTCCACGTATGAATGGTTTCATTCAGGATTTCAAAAACTTGTTCAGCCGGAGATAAGCTCGTTGGACAATGTATCAAGAGAATCGCGTGCAGTGAGGGATCGTCCATCAAAATCTTTAGGGCCGAGGCGTATCTTTCCGGGGGGGCATCTCCAATAATATCAACAGGATTTCCCTGGGACCAAGTGGGAGGAAGTACAATGTTTAACTTGTTAATCGTGGACGAGGAAAGGGAAGAGAGCTCTCTCCCTGTGGCTATCAAGGCATCTGTTGCAAGGATCCCAAGACCACCTCCATTTGTTAAAATGGCAAGTTTGTCTCCTTTAAGTTTCTGGAGGTGACTCATGGTTAAGAACAAATCATACACATCTTGAAGTTCATAAAGCCTACATAAACCAGCTTGCCGAAAAGCCGCTTCATAAACGGCATCACTTCCCGCAAGAGCCCCCGAATGGGAACGAACAGCTTTCGCTGCTCCTTTGAATCGTCCAGACTTCATAACTGCAACCGGCTTTTTTACAACCGTTTCTTTTGCTATGGATAAGAAGCGCGCCGCATCCGTAATGGCTTCTATATAAAGAATAATAGCGTTTGTCTCTGGATCGTCTTCAAGATACTTCAGAAAGTCTGCGAAGTGAAGATCACTCATCCCTCCAACCGACACCAACTTCGAAAAGCCCATCTCCTGTGTGTGTGCCCATTCCATCATTGAAACAAGAAGAGCCCCAGACTGAGTAATAAAAGCGACACTTCCTTTTTTTGGAGAAAGGGTTGAGAAAGTGGCATTTAATTTTACATGCGTATTAATAATCCCTAAACAGTTGGGTCCAATGATACGAACACCATGAATTTTAGCGGCTTCTAGCATCGCATCTTGAAGGTGTATCCCTTCTTCCCCTCCCTCTCCAAAACCTGCGGAAATGACCACAGCAACCTTTGTTCCTTTTTTCCCAATATCTGCAATGAGTGCGGGAACAAGCGTTGCAGGCGTACAAAGAATAGCTAAATCCGGCACGGAAGGAAGTGTTTTGATTGTTGGATGATAGGGTGGGCCTAATAGTTCTGCATATTTTGGATTCACAGAAAAAATTGTCCCTTCATATCCTCCATCGATAATATTTTTCATCAAGGCTTTTCCAAGAGATCCGTCTTTTGGGCTGGCCCCAATCAAAGCTATAGATCGTGGAGCAAACAAGAGGTCTAGAGGCTTCATATTCATCGATAGGATATCCCTGATATTGACTCCTTAACTCTATATTTGAGCGTCTTAAAATTACGTTAAAGAGTGTTAAAATTGCCTCACTCCTCTCAATTTTTAAGGCCCCCGGAACATTTTTGTGTGAATTTTTTCATTAAATGATAAAAATTTTAAGAAGTTATAAGGTTTTTGTTTTACCTTAATCAAATTTAAAAGACCCAAGGGGAATTTTCAGATAGTTAGGCCGCTTAGGGTAGGACATATATGAAGTTTATGTTACTTGCGTTAATAGAAAGGGAGTCAAATATGAAAAATAGATTTTTAGCTAAAAGTGTTAAATTAAGTGCTCTTATGGCATTGTTTGTAGCGACAGGTTGTACAGAATACCACCGCTTGCTTCTAAAAGACACAATGCCAATGGGCCCAGAATTCACAAGAACACTCGCTGAAGAATATGAAACCCTTGGAAATACTGAGCAAGCTATCATGTATGATGATTGGTCCGCCAATTGGTACTTTTGTAAAGCAATCCTCGCTAAGCAAGGTCGTATCGTAATACCCACCCCACTTTGCAAATGGGATATTGAGAGCGACAAGATTCCAGAGCTTGCTATAGCACGAGAGCGATTAATGCGTGCTTTAGAATCCGGAGCATGGCAAATCGCACCAAAGATGTCGGCTCATGCTCAAGCTCATTTTGACTGTTGGGTAGAGCAGCAAGCTGAAGGATGGCAAAAAGAAGATATCGCCAATTGCAGGGCTGAATTTTACCATGCGATGGCCGAAGTTGAACTCATGCTCAGAGGTGGCGTCCTTGAAACAATGCCTGCAAACATGGTGTTTTTCGATTTTGGAAGCACACATATTAATGCCGAAGCTGCAGGCGTTATTGATAGAGTAGCTTCTGTCAAAGATTCTCCAGCAGGATATCCAGGTCACATCCTTCTTATCGGCCGTACAGACAAAATCGGTGATGCTGAAAATAATATGGAACTTTCCGAGAAACGCGCACAGATGGTAAAAAAAGAACTTGTCCGCAGAGGAGTTTCTCCTCACCACATTTCTACCAAGGCTGCTGGGGAAGCCCCGGGCCCAAAGGTAGAAGGTCATAATCGTCGTGTGGATATCTTATTTTTAGAGTATTAAATAAGCTGAGTTCAGCAAAGTAGATGGCTAAAATTCCCCTCACCCCGCTACGCGGCAGGTGAGGGGAATAAACATACGTAATTACCTTTTTTCGTTTGCTCTTGAACTTCAACCACAGCTACCGTAAAATGAACTCACTCATCGGGGTGCTCTTAAGGGAAGAGCTGAGATCAAACCCGTGAACCTGATCCGGCTCATACCGGCGGAGGAAATGAGATGTTTATTCCTTACAATTTAAAATTTATTTTTTCTGGATTGCTTCGCCCTCTTCATGGGCTCGCAATGACGGAGAGGGAGGCTCGTCATCGCGAGGAGCTTAAGCGACAAAGCAATCCAGGGTTATTCATCAGGAGGAGCCTATCGACAACCCAGCCTACGCCACGGCAAAAGCAATCTATTATCTTTAACCTTCTGTTTCTCATCAGCACCTCTTCTCTTTATGCCAAAGAAATCCTCACCGTTTATACGCACTCAGCTTTTATGTCTTCCTCCTATGGACCTGGAGCTCATTTAAAGGAAGCTTTTGAAAAAACCTGTGATTGTGAGATTCAATATGTTGTCCTGGATACCATTCCTCTGGTTATAAATCGTCTGAACTTTGAAGGAGAAAGAACAAAAGCAGATGTAGTCCTGGGCCTTGAGGACATTGGGCTTGATGCAACACATGTTAATAAGCTTGTTCCTTATGCATCCCATTGTTTGGCTTTTGTCTATAATTCCCAGAAAATTCCTTGCCCGCCAAAAACACTTGATGAACTTATCAACTCTTCCTATCCCATTATCCTCCAAGACCCGAGAAGTAGTATCACGGGGTTAGGGTTTCTGGTATGGATGAAAAAAGCATATGGAGACAAAGCATCCCAAAAATGGAAAACCTTAGCCGCACATGTCTTAACCTTCACGAAAGGATGGACGGAAGCTTACGCCCTTTTTAAGCAAGACATAGCCCCGATTGTTTTGAGCTACACAACAGATGGCCTCTTTAATGAACTCGAAAAAGAAATGCCCCATCTGAAAGCTCTCCCTTTTTCCGAAGGGCACCTTTGTTCAAATATTTATGCGGGTAAATTAAAGACAACCCAACATCCAGAGCTTGTTGATCACTTTTTAAGCTTCCTTCTGTCTCCACAGGCTCAACGCCTTATAGCCACGCATGCGTGGATTTATCCAAAGGGAGACATGCCTGAGACCTGGATAAAGGCTGACAACTTTTTCCCACAACCTTTCTGGATTTCTTATACTTCGGCTGATGTCAAAGAATCGCAAAAAGCCTGGATTAAGGAATGGGTGGAGGGTCTCATTCAGTGAATTACATCCTTTATGTTTTTTGGTTTACGCTGAAGCAAGCGACCCTTTCAACTCTTTTTACGATTCCGCTAGCTGTTTTGATAGCCCGCGCTATTGTGTGGAATCAGAACTGGTGGCCTGCACGGTTTTGCATGAAACTTTTAGGCATTCCCTTAATTACACCGGCCCTCGTCGGAATTTTAGGCTTTCTAACGCTGATGGGGAGTATTTTTAATATCTACAGTCTTGCTGGTATCGTTACGGTCCATGTGGTTTTTTATAGTCCCTGGATAGCGCTTCTCTTGGTCAATGCTTGGCGATTGATTCCTGAGGAACACTATAAGCTCGGCCGTCAATTGCATTTTTCCTCAAAGCACACCTTTTATTTTATAGAGTGGCCCCAACTTCGCAAATCCTTCCTAGAGGTGACCTGGGTTTGTTTTTGCTTTGCTTTGAATAGCTTTACGGCGATTATGGTGCTCGGAGGGGGGCCGCAAAAAACAACACTGAGTGCTGGTCTCTATCACGCCCTTTTCTTTTTTTATGATTTTGAACAAGTCTCTTGGTTTGTGAGCCTTCAACTCATCCTCACTTTAAGTTTAGCAGCTTTTACCATTTTAATTAAAGCTTTCCCCCAAGGTGATTCCCTAAAAAAACCTGATCTGCCCGAACTTAAAGATTCCTCTCAAAAGCTTTTTATATGGATAGGATTGGGCCTTATATGTCTTCCCCTGGTTGTCATTTTAGGCCCTTCTTTAACCGCACTTCCCCTGACGCTCCAAAACCCTCTCGTCTGGCAAGCCCTATGGAAAAGCTTTGTATTAGCTCTCTGCTTTGGATCCTTAAGCGCCGCCATTTCTCTAGGGCTCGTGCTAATTGGATGGCGAAGTTTAAGATATTTTGCGTCATTTTATTTCTTATTTCCCGCAACTCTTCTAGGCGTTCTTTTATTCTTTCTTTCTCTTAAAATGCCCTTTATGCCTCAAGAATTTTTCTTAGGTGTGATGCAAATTCTGCTGATTCTCCCCTTTACTTTTCTTCTATTAGAGAGATCTTATCGTGCGCTGGAGACGACTTATGGTATGAC
>DATKTE010000293.1:0-2374 GCA_035531295.1 Alphaproteobacteria bacterium | reverse complement strand
GGTCTTATAGACACGACCCTCTGTCCTGGTGTAATCTTCGGCCTCTTTTAAAAAATATCTGTTTCTGGCCAGTATCAACCATGATGAACTATCCAGGGTTATTTCATCCAAGTATGAATGGAAAAAAATTCCGCCCTCGTGGTCCCTGGGCTTGAATACCTTTTTGACTCTGTTTTTAATTTGACTTAATATCTTGTTGTGAACGAACTGGTGGACTTTTCTCGGGATGCGATATGACTGGTCCAGGTATGTATATTTCCCCTTGAGATTTAAAAAGTGGTTGACATCGGCCCCGGCCCATTTATAAATGCTCTGGTCATCATCTCCGGCGATATAAATTTTTTTGCAATCTTTAAATGATGTCTTGACCATGGCCCACTGCAGGGTGGTCAGGTCCTGGGCCTCGTCAATGATGGCTATTTCTACAGGAACTGTTTTATTGTGCTTTATTGATAATTCAATTAGATCAGTGAAGTCAAAGTAGCCTTTCTCCATTTTATAATTATTGACCGATCTTATAACATGCTTTAATCTGAGCCACTCCTCGTCCTCCCCCAACTGGTGCCAAACCTCATCCAAGGGCAGCATGGAGTTTCGACTGTAATAATCTAAGAATAAATACCGGTCCTTTGAAAATGGGTCCTCGGGGTTATAGGAATTGATACTTACACCGAGTAAATTTGAGAGATATTTATAATCCTTAAATCGCATCATGTTTGCTGGTCTTGCCCCGATCTGCAGAAAGGCCAAGCTGTGAAGAGTCCTGAAATAGGGAAGATCCTCGATGTGATAGTTAAATTTTTTGACGGCCCGGTCTCTTGCCTCGTAGGCTCCTTTTTTTGTAAATGATACAAAGGCAATGTTGTCCGGGTCACAGGTCTTTAGCTCTTTTTCAAGGATATTTAATAGATGGGTTGTTTTACCTGTTCCAGGGGGACCGAATATTATTTCCTGTTTCATCCTCTCCTTTTTACCACCTGTTTAGAATAACAGTCTTTGCATACTCTCCGGCCTTTGTAAAAATCGCTCCGGGTGTCTCTGATATAGTTGCAGGCTTTGCAGACAAACTGAACTTCAGTTGGTACAAATTTATCTACTTTGGGTTGTGGCTTTTCAGGCTTGATTATTTTGGGTTGTGGCTTTTGCTTGATTACTTTGGGGATATAGCTATTGATGATAAAAATAGTCCATTTTACATTCTGCTCGTCTGCTCGGCCTTTTGGAATGTCCGTTATAAAATTTATAACCTGCACGAGCAGCTCGCAGGCCTCCCTGTTATACCCCCTATGAACAGGGTACATAGAACCGGGCCCATCTTTCGATTGCTTGTATAGTTCGGTATCAAGAACCCACTCATGCGTCCTGATGGACTTCATCTTTGTTCTGACTTCCGGGAGTATTCGCTCGACTAACTCTGAAATATTTTGCTGAATTTGGTCATACATTACTTCGGCAAACATATTCATTTCTTTTCATCCTTTGGTGGATCTACAATAGTGGCAAGGAATTTCCCGCACCAGGGGCAATAGTTAAAAGGGATCTTTTCTTCGCTATCTTCTTTTTGATGGTTGCAAGGCCTTTTGACTTGTTTCATTTTTCATTCTCCTTATATCTTTCAAGTGCATCAATTAAATCACCGAGTGTTTCAAACTCACTTAATGGAATTTCGTATGTGGTTCTTGTCTTTAATTTAAATTCATTTTCTTCTGATTCTAATTCATATGTTTGTTCTTCACACCAACCTTCATACCAGTATTCAGCATTGGTCTGATTTGTATAAGGATTATCTGTGGCATCATATCCGTTTGCATAGGCTTTGCGTCCTTCACGTTTTATCTTTCCAGGTGATCTATTTCCCATTTTTCATTCCCCCTCATTTTAATGTCACCTTGATTCCCATGCCACAGTGAGGACACACTGTCTGGCATGATTCTTTTTTGGGTGGGATAAATTCTTTAAACATATCTTTTTGCGCTTCTCTGATGCCCCAGCCCTCGTCCCATAGGTCATAGTATATGGAGCCTTCTTGGAAGGGGTTGTCATAAATCTCAAGGCCATCAGCATGATCATTAAAGCCCCTTTGTCGGATCGTTGTTTTTCTCATATCAATTAACCTCCAACCCATTTATAAGATCAGATAATGAATAAAAAATAGGGATATCAAGCTCAACAGCCCTGGTTATTTCTGCAATGGTCCCTTTGCTTTTTTGCCAACCAGGCAGCACCAGCATAGCATCCGATACTTCCAACCATGCCATTGACATCTCATAGTAGTCGTCCACTGATAACGATTCACCATCACGAAGCATAAGATTATGGTGAAAATCGTGCCAGGGAACATAAGGCGAGTAACCTGCCAGAAACACCTCTACAC
>DATKTE010000292.1:0-2875 GCA_035531295.1 Alphaproteobacteria bacterium | reverse complement strand
TTTTTAAGAGCATATGAGCGACATATAGAGGATCTCTTGAACCCAAAAGAAACATTATCTCCCTCAGCGCGGTTAGAGTTTATCTCAGCAGCTCATCAACGTTTGCTCTCTCCCCTTTACGCTTTAGTCTTTGGGCTTCTGGGTGTTTGTTTCATGATCCTAGGCCACTTTAACCGAAAGGGACGGAGTATTAGAATATTGTCGAGTTGTATTATTGCTTGTCTTATCGAGGTTAGTGCACTTGTTTTCTTGCATACAATAAAATACTCGAGCTTTATGATTTCTTTATCTTATGGACTTGTGTTTACGACGATAGGTGTGTGTTTTCTCCTCCTCACTCCTTGGGCTAATGGGCTTGTTAATGTTTCTGCATTATGGAGACGTTCATGAAAATTTTTAGCCTTCTCGCTAGATACGCGAGTCGATCTTTTTTAATTAGCTTTGGGGTTTCATTCTTATGCTTGCTAACGATTATTGTTCTCTTCGATTTTGCTGAACTTCAAAGGCGAGTGGGTTCTAAAGAAATAAGCCTATCCATGACTTTAAATATGGTGTTACTCCGTGCCCCTCATTATCTTGAGCAAGTTCTTCCTTTTCTTGTTTTTGTATCAGCCATTTTTGTTTTCTGGCGAATGAATCGGGCGAATGAGCTGGTGATCATCCGTTCCACTGGTGTTTCTTTATGGCGACTCATTTTACCCATTGGTTTAACAGCCCTTATTATAGGGTTTGTCGATTTAGCAGTTTTTAACCCTTTTTCAAGCGCAATGCATGCGCGGTACGATAAGTTAGAGAAGCGGTATTTTTCTAAAGCTAAGGAAGATATTAAGGTCTCGTCGACAGGCTTATGGCTACCTGAAAAAATGGGCCCCAATCAAGCTATTTATAGAGCGGATAGAATCGATTTAAAAAAATTAGAATTTCAAAACCTTAACATTATTATATCGTCGCCTCAAAACGTTTTTATAGAAAGAATAGATGCTAAGACTGCGCAAATTAAGGGGAATCGTTTAGAACTAAAAGATGGTTGGGATTTGATTGTTGGACAACCGGCTCAGCCTTTTGCTGAAAAAATTATTACGACATCTTTAGATCAGAGAAAAATTGAAAACTTGAGGATCAGCCGAGGAAGTTTCTCATTTTGGAAATTGTTTTCTTATATTGATCTCTTAGAGGCTTCAGGTCTTCACAGTCTGAAACAAAAAATGTACTGGCATTCTATGCTTGCAAGTGCGTTTTGGGTTGGAGCCATGGTTTTGCTAGCGGCTGCTTTTTCCTGTCGTTCCTTGCGCCAAGGAAAGTCTGTTTTAATGATTTTAATTGGTCTCATTGTAGGCTTTTTCCTCTATTTCTTTAAAGACATGACTTTTGCTTTAGGGGCTGCTGGTGGATTGCCCCCTTTTATTGCCGCTTGGCTTCCTCCTATTGTTACCGTTATGGTGGGGGCAGTCGTCGTGTTTAACCAAGAAGATGGTTAGAATGAATTTAAAAATAATACCTATTTTTCTTCTTATGAGTTCCTTTTGGGCATTACCGCTGTTTGGGCAAAAAATTACTGCGCCTGATAAGAATAAGCCTACCTTGTATTATGCTGAAGGCCAAACCTATGATCGAGAATTAGGCATCTTGATTTTAAAGGGTAATGTCGAATTTGAGCATGAGGGAAGTGTCTTAGAAGCTGATTATGTCACATACAATGAAAACACAGACATTGTTACAGCATCTGGAAATGTAAGACTTCGCCAAGCTGGGGGAGATATTAACTTTGCAGAATATGTAGAGTTAACGGGAGACCTGAAAAAAGGAATCATTCTTCAGCTTAGGACGCTAATGGAAGATAATTCGAAAATTGCTGCAATTGAAGGACGTAAATTTGAAGATCGAGAAGAGCTTGATCAAGCCGTTTATACTCCATGTGAGTTTTGCGGGGACAAGCCGCCAACCTGGCAAATCAATGCTCGACGCGCTGTTAAGAATAATGTTGATAAGAATATCTATTTTACAGATGCAGAAATGCGCCTGATGGATATACCTGTACTTTATTTGCCCTACGTAACCCAGCCTTTGGAACGAAGAAGTGGTTTCCTAATTCCCCAGCCACAATACAATACAACTTTAGGCGCAAGTCTCGAAGTTCCTTATTATTTGGTTCTCTCTGAGAGCGCGGACATGACCTTTTCACCTGTCTTTTATACAGAGAAAAATCCTTTATTTGCTGGAGAGTTTCGGAAAGCTTTTGGAAATGGTATTTTTACGACAGAGGGCGCGATTACAAATTATAAAAAATCGACAAAGGATAAAAAAGAGGAAAAGGAACATAATTTTAAAATTCCAGAAAGACGAGGATACATTTTAGCTAATGGGAAATTTAATTTGAACGAGACTTGGCGGGCAAGATTTAGTGGGGGAAGCGTAAGTGATAAAACCTTTTTCCGGAGATTTGGTTACTCAGGATGGAAGAATGAACCAAGTCTGACTTCAAAAGGAATTTTGGAAGGATTTTTAACTCAACGTGATTATGCTGCTGCTAAGGTTTACCACTTTCAAGGGCTGCGAAATACGGATGTGCAAAGACGTATATCATCCCCTCTCCCATATCTAGAATATAATGCTTACTCAGGGGTTGATCCTTGGGGAGGGCGCTTCAATTTTAATGGCAACCTTTTGAATCTCTATCGCAAAAGCGGCATTAATATGCAACGAGCTATTGGCGAAGTGGGTTGGCAACGCCCTTGGGTAGCCCCATTAGGGCAGATTTTTACTGTTTTTGCTTCTACACGCGGAGATCTCTATAGTGTTGAACACTCCAGATTTAATAGGGATTTGAGAGAAAGAGGAAAAGAAAGTAGAATAGGGCGCTCTAAGGGGGAGGCAC
>DATKTE010000291.1:0-8967 GCA_035531295.1 Alphaproteobacteria bacterium | reverse complement strand
GATTTCTTCAAAAAAAGGGTCTCTGGTAACCCTGTTTTCCACAGCTTGTACTTTTTGCTGTAAGTAACCTAACTTTTGTCGCAAACGTTCTGCAAGCTGATTGCAGATGCCACCAATTCCTGATAAGGGATCAACTTGCACTTGTGGAGGGAGATAATTGGTTAAGGAAAAACTTTTTGCGTCATAGGTTACTTGAGCAAGGGGAAAAGAGACGTAGTGAGCAGGAGGCTCTTGACCGACTTGAAGAGAAAGATTCGGTACAAGGCGAGGTATATCAATCCCCTGTTCCCCTGTATTAATGTCAACGACATTTGCATTTAAAGAAGATAAATACCGTGGTAAATCCCCCCCCACACCTGTATCGCCCTCTTGCCACTGGGGAACACATAAATAGATGAAAGAAGGAGTCACTTGTAGTTTTCCTTGAAAGGGAATTAAACTCACTTGCAGAGGTGTTTTTGTTTCAGGAATGCTTGGGATCACGAGCCCATCAGGCATAATGGCCTCTAATTCAATCGGTCGAAATACCCCTGAAGTTAAAAGGGCTTCATCAATTTTTAGATGAACGATACCCCAAAAAAAAGAAAAGATATGAGACATGTAGTAAGTCATCACCTTTTCCACGCGTATGTCTGTTTGCTGGAAATGTTGTGGCATGAGGAGCATGCCTTCGTGCCATTGAATAGGATTAATGTCTACTTTTGCCATACTTTTACCTTACTTCCGACAGGGTTGATGAGAAATTCTAGGGGGAGGACGCAAAGGGCGAGTCATAATAGGTTTTCTTTGGCATGGGCTATAGTTAGGAGAACACTCTACTCCTGGTTGAGTCATCAGAGTCGTTTTTGGTCCCATTCTTTTACAGGGTTGCCGGCATTGGGCCGTTGGCCCAAGTTTCATTTGACAGAGGTCCTGACCTTTTACCGAACACCAGTCTCTCGTTGTATCTACAGCATTTGACATAGTGGTTCCCACCCTTGCGTCGTGAAGATCATAGACAGCGAGGTTTTTAAGATCATTTCTCAGAAGAACGACTTTCACGATACCATTTGGAGCTACTTTGATACGGTGATCTCCCGGAGCGAGATAGTTAGCAAAAACAAAAGCCGCATATGCATCACCTTCTTCTTGAGGAGGTTCAAAGCCTTGGACCATTTGTCCAGGTACGAGTTCCCAATGCCAAATATCTAAAAGAGTGGGATTATCTAAAAGAAGTTGTCTAGACGAACCAAAGTATTTGGCAGCAGACATTTGCCCAATGAGTTTCACAAGTTCTTCATTGTAAATAATGACTAAATCGACAGCAATTGCTGAATTTTGATTTGTATCGGGTTCCGTATAAATTGAAACAGACTCTATAGAAAGCTCAGGGAGTGTTTCATTCGAATTCGAACAAGCTACAAGCCCCAAAGCCACACAAACGCAAAAGCCCTTTAAAATGAAGTTACTTATGGATGGGATCATACCTTTACTCATGGGACGCTTTTATTCTCTTGGGAGACCTTCACAATGATTGCCCCAGGGATGTTTTGTGCCGCAAATTGAGAAGCAGCTTCCAATGCATCAGCATAATCTTTATAGCGTCCACTATGAACATAATATAAATGACTGCCATCTTGAGCTTTGCTCTCAGTTATATAGGTAATAAAGTTCAGCGCTTGCAAATCATTCACAAGACTATAGGCGTTTTCTTTTGAAGCAAAGACGCCAAGCTGAATTGTATAATCTTCAAGTTGTCCTTGAGTGAGAGGCATGGATTCTTGATGAGAGGTTGAAGGTGAAGGCATTCCTTGATGAGGTGTGATTACGGGCGGTGTGATCGGTTCCATGGGAAGAATGGATGAATTGCCATAATGAGAGCTTGGTAAACTTCTCTGATATTGATGCTGTACAGAAGGCCGCGATTGAGAAGAAGAAGCACTAGGCTGGCCGGCTTGGCTGTTCATTTGTTGTTGAATTTTATATTCTAATTGTTGTCCAGCAGCATTTTTTGTTGCTGTAACGAGAGGAGCTAAAAACGATGGCACATTAGGAACAGTGGTATTCGAAATAGTTGAGTGTGTGATCTCGCCCACGCGTCCAGTTAAGTTTTGGATAGCATGCTCGCCTTGAGGAGAAGGCGCAGTATTCTGAGATAAGTTTTGTTGGTTGTGTAAAAAACTAAGCAAACGGGCTTCGGTATTGTTTGGTGAAGCAGCAGATGTGGAAGGTCCTGCAAACCAAATGCCAAGTAAAAATCCGCCTAAAAAAGTAAGGGCGCCGAGAAACATCAAGCTGAAAGCGATGCTTAGTAAGGAAAGTCTACCCATACTTACTGTAATTTCTTTATTTTTCGGATAAGCTTGGACGCTTCTCTCTTGGATAGGAAGGGTAGGGGGAGGGGACGGCATGTAGCCTCCACCTGTGACCATGGGATGAAGCGGTTGTTGTTGGGAAGCAGTTTGAGCCCAAGCATTCTGTTGGGTTTGCTGACTTTGTTCATTCATGTTTTGTGCAGAGGGCTCCGCCATCCTTTTTTAACCCTTTTAATTTTATGGCTAGTGTATAGAAGAACATAAGAAAAGGGTAGGATTTTATGAATATTTTAATAGTTTTAATGTAGCTATTCGCCCACGAGTGTCATCCTCGGTCAAGAAGTGCTATCGTTTTCAGGGGGAAAACAAGGCATTTCTTGACCGAAAACCTGTTGGCTATAATGAGAATACTAAGAGTTCTAATGACTCTCAACGACGTCCAATATGCCTGTTTTAATTAGGAATTGTGCTACTGCCAACGGTGTTAAGCCTTGGGGTATGAAGTCATCATCTAAGATGACATAATCTTCATTTTGCAATTGGTCAGATGATAAAAGGCTACCCATGACATCCCATGTTTTATGTTTCTCATCGACTTTGCCTTTGAGTCCTTTTTGTTGAAACTGCATATGAAAATATTCAATGATCGTTTTAGGTGTGTGAAATTCATATAACGTATCAAGAACTTCTTGCCTGCTACAATCACGCAGGCCTTCCAAAACTTCTCCTCCATTTTGATCAAAAGAGATACTGCCACCTTCGAGAAAAAGACCAGTCTCAGCACCAAGCAAATTTTCTAAATACTTTTTTTGATGGGGTGGTTCCTCTATCTTAGCTTCCATCGGTAAGTTAAGGAGTGAATGCACGACAGGTCCCTCGCCGTTTAATAAGCCTTCACGAATACAGCGCATTTCTTCCATAAAAAATTCTCGTAGGTTTTCTGTTAAACGTTCACCTTTCATTTCTTCTTCTGGGGCACCTTGACGGTTTGTTAAAAGGCGGTAGGTCTGATCAATCCCATCTTCTTTGCCCGTTGGACAGGTTAGGACGTTATTTAACAGTGATAAAATAAGCTGAGAAGATGCGGGTAATCCTTGAGAGGGCGGCGTTTCCTTTTCTTCACAGTCTTGATCATATAGACTCTTAGCTGATGCTAAAATTTGACGAAGTTTTTGACTGATGAGACTAATCTTTTTACCTTCTCTTACCCCTTCGTTTTCATCAAGTAAGTTCCTGAAAAAGCTTTTCTCTGCAACTTCCAGGGCAGACGGCGGGTCCCTTGAAAGGCTTGATTCTGCTAAAGATATAAATTCTTCTGCATGCTTTTCTGCGTCTTTAACTAGTCTTTTGGCAAGGCTTACAAATTCCATATGTTTCATGGGGATAACAGAAGATGAACGCGGTTTTTGTAAAGTTGGCAAATTAAAGGTGACAGCTCGTCCATCGTTTAACTGAAAATGAGGAGGGTTGTGAACAACAGGTTGTTTAATTTTTTCTTTCAGTATCTTATGTACTCCAAAAGAGCTATTGGGATGACTGCTATTTTCGAGTTTTGTCACCAACTCAATTGCTTCTTGTGTCCAATGGTGGTCTATTCCAAAAGTTTTTCTAAGAAGAGAAACAGCGTCTTGGCCTGCTGCTCCAGCGTCTTCTTCATCGCCCTCGGTGATAATTCTCTTGAAGATGTTGTAAATTTGATGTTGCTGTTTTTCATTACCTAATTTCATGAATAACGCTAAAAAATCCTCATGATCTGACCATGCATCTGGGGCTGAGAGGATACGATCAGACTCAGGCTCAAGAAAATTAAGAATCTGTATTGCTAGCGTTTTTCCCTCTTCAATTTTATTGAGGGTTAAGCCAATACTACACAAGAAGTTTTCAACGAGTTCCATCTTCTCCTGGTGGATTGAGTCGACTAATTTTTGACAAAGAGCTATGGCTTCTGCTCTCGTTTTTTCATCCTTTTGTTTTATTAATATTTCCAATGCCCACTGATGGTGGCTATTAGAAAAAGGATTTTCACCCATATTTATACGTTGTGCTAAAGTAAAGAGACGGGAAATGATCATGTTTTTAAGTTCCTCATCTTTTAAAGATTGAAGAAGTGACTTTGCATAAGACATAAATATATCCAGATGGATATCCATCATTTTAAGAAACACGTTCTTGGCTGGGATCACAAATTGATCTTGGTCACTCATCCTTAAAACACAACATGCCGTTTCAAAATCACTTCCTTCTTCCAAAGCAGAGGATTGAAGGGCTTCACAGATTTTTTGTAACCATACATTCTTTTTGTTCTCTTCACTGAGTTCAAGAAATTCAGGGAGCTGAGCTGAAAAAGAAGTTGAGGTCAAAAATCTTAAAGGATTATCGAGAAAAACGGTTTCAGCTCGATGCTGGACATCTGGGTATTCAGAATTAAGCATGAGCGCTAGTAAATGTCCCAAATTGGATGAATCTATAACGTCTTTATGCTCTGGCAAGAATGCGTGAAATAAACCTTGGTAAATCGGTTCTGAAGCACCGCTTGAGACTTCTAGCCAGGGTAAAAGCTGAAAACGGTCTTGCATGGGGATAGCCTCATCTCTCAGAAGATCGCTGATGGTCGAACGTAATGAATTCAGTAGTCCTGTGTCATTTACAGTATAAGGTAAGAGAGAGCTTAGCGCCCTCGTCCGCAGTTCATTTGGCTGAGAAGTATCTAAAGCGACCTGCATTAAATATTCGGTGTTTCCTATAGTGATAGCCATTTGTAATTTTTGGTACGGATCATTTTCAAGTTTAAATTGGTCTCTTAAAGCACAGGTCCCCATTTCTTTGGCTTCTGCATTGCCATGATAGAATAAAGCATAAGAGATATTGAAATAGTTAGGATTAGTTTTATCTTGCACGAGTTCTCTTAAGATAGCTTCAGCAAGTCTTTTATCTTCCTCATGACTACTTTGGATTAGGATTTGAGCGGCGTGACTACGGTCTGGATGGAATGAATCTTGCACGAGTTCTCTTAAGATGGACACAGTCATGCTTTTATCTTCTTCGTCACCTAAATAATATAAGTTGTGTGCAATTGAAGAAAAGTAAGGATGACCTTTTATTTTTATCATTTCCCTAAAGGCAAGGATTCCTATTTGTTTCTCTTCTTCATTTTGACTATAAAGTAACTGTTGAGCCGTATTATAATACTCACTTGAAATGACATCATCTTGCAATCTTGCTGTTAAAAAAGAAGTTGCTTGTGAACCTAGTGTATCCTCATACCCTTCCTCCATGGCATGAGCGGGAGACAAAAGAAAAAGGCCGCATAAAGAAGAACTTAAAAGACTTATAAATAAAGAATTTTTATAAAATAACATCATCACGTAATACCCATATTAAAAATTACTGATGTTTTTCTATCCCGTTACTCATGAACTGTCAACTTGTTCCATAAAGATGATAACACTGGACAGAACGATGTCTTCTAAGCAAAATACCCTAAACTTTAAAAGATGAGGATGCAATGCAGCAGTACATTATTGGTAACTGGAAAATGAATGGCACGAAGGCTGAAGCCCAAAAGTTGGCTGCAGGGTTTTTAAACAATATTCAAAAGGCGAACCGCTCGCTTCCCCATGTTGTCTTATGCCCTTCTTATCCCTACCTCGTACCTGTTGTCGAAATACTAAAAGATTCTCCTATTGAGGTGGGGGCTCAAGACGGTCATTTTGAAAAGAGCGGTGCTTTTACGGGGGATGTGAGCGTGTCCCAACTTGCCGACGTCGGCTGTAAATATGTCATTATTGGTCACAGTGAACGAAGGTATCATCATCATGAGAGCAGCTCGATCATAAGGAAAAAAATTGAAGCCGCCATCAAAGCAGGGCTTCGTCCAATCCTTTGTATTGGAGAAAACGTGGAGGAGAGGAAAAGTGGTAAGGCGCTTCAGGTTGTGTCAAGCCAGCTCATTTCAGATTTGCCGGACAGTTTTACCCCTCACGATCTACTCATTGCCTATGAGCCTTTATGGGCCATTGGCACTGGTCATGTCCCCACTCTTGAGGAAGTTGAAGAAGTGATGGGATTGATCAAACATGAGCTTTCTTCACGTATAACGGGAAGCGCTCTTGTTCCGACACTCTATGGAGGTTCTGTGAATGCTCAGAATGCACCTGATCTTTTAGCTCTTCCTCATGTGGATGGTCTTCTTGTTGGCGGTGTTAGTTTGAAACTTGACGAATTTTGGGAAGTGATAAATGCGTCAAAAAGGTGACGATGAGGATGAGTTTAAAAAATCGTATCGAATGCAAGCTCAATGAAGCTTTTTCTCCCAGTTATTTAAGGGTCGAAGATGAATCCCACCTTCACGTGGGTCATCAAGGTCACAGGCCTGGGGGTGAAAGTCATTTTCATGTAACAATCGTATCTGCTGCATTTCAGGGCCTTAACCGGATACAACGACACCAAAGAATTTATGTTTGCCTTGAAGAAGAGCTAAGGGATGGCATCCATGCTCTTTCTTTAAAGATTATTTCTCCGGAGGAGGCGGAGGGGTTAACCGAATTAGCGTGATTTGTTGCCGGAGGCGACGCAAAATATCCATTCGGAAACCTTGGATCATAAAAGATTGACCCGCTTCTGGGATTTCTCGTGTTTCATGTAATATTAAACCAGCCAGTGTGGCAGCATTCTCATCGGGTAAATTCCAGTCAAATTGCCGGTTTAGATCGCGGATCGTAACCGTACCATCAATGACATATGTTCCATCGGGTGTGATCCTGACGCCGGCAATCTCTACATCATGTTCATCTACAATTTCGCCCACAATTTCTTCTAAGAGATCTTCAAGAGTAACCATCCCTTGGAGATCTCCATATTCATCAATCACTAACGCAAAATGCTCTCGTCTCTCACGAAAGGAGGCAAGTTGAGAAAATAATGTTGTGGTTTCGGGAATAAACCAGGGTGGGCTTGCGATTTTTGCAATATTCAGCTTTTCTAGATCTCCTTTATGGACTTGTACCGCCCTTAACAAATCTTTTGCATGGAGAATACCCACTATGTTTTCGGGATCCTTTTTCCATACTGGAATACGTGTGTAGGGAGATTTTAAGACTTGACTCACAATATCTTGGTTAGAAAGGTCGACATTTATCATAAACATGGTTTTTCGGTGGCGCATGATTTCCGTAACTTCAACGGCCGTTAAATCCAAGATGCTTCGTAGCATAGCTCTTTCATATTCAGCTTCGTGAGAGGAGCCGGCATGAAGTTCGATAGCTCCCCGAAGCTCTTCCCCCGATGAATTGATAAGATCATGTGTAATTTTAATGCCTACCATTCTAAGCGACTGCTTGGCGATAAAATCAATTGCTTTTGTGAGAGGCTTCATTAGCGTTAGAATGGGTTTGAAAAACGGCGACATAGCAAGTGCTACCCGCTCTGGGCTTGTGTATACATACATTTTTGGGAGTACTTCAGCATAAATCGTGATGATGGCCCCCATTCCAATAGCTGCATAAACTGCTCCCGCAGCTCCAAAAAGGAAGGTTAAAATACCTGTCGCAAGCGCAGTCACAAGCGTTATAAACCATGTGTTTAAAAGAAGGATAGCACTAATAAATCCCCCAATATGAGATTGGAGAGCCAAAACGACGGACGCCTTAGCGCTTCCTTTTTTTGACAAATGATAGAGGCGCACGCGGGATGCTGCCAACACGGCAGCTTCTGAGGCTGAGCACAGGGCGGATAAAAAAACGAGAATTAAAACCGCAAAAATAGAAAGAATGGAATAAAATAGAGTCATTGATCCCCCAAGTTTCTTTCTTCATCCTAACTTTTGAAACAATTTTTGTCACTGGAAAACAGTCCTATAAACGAGTCATTTAAAATGTTATGAATATATTTCAATTTATTTATTGACTATAATAAAAAAATTCATATATACACAAAGTAGTTGTAATTCTAATTAATAAACAGAATGGAGTTTTAAATGACGATCAGAAATTATGCATTAAAGGCTAGGACGGCTGTGTCTAGTTTTTCTGTTTCCGCAGTTTTGTTGGGATCAATTTTTGCTATGCCAAGTTGGGCGATGGAAGAAGAAAAGCCAGGCTCAAGCAAACCCATAACCGTGCGTGCAGATTTCGCTGACGTTGAGTGGGGGCTTGTGTCTGGGCAATTGACAGACGAGAAAGATGTTATAAACCTTTCCCTTGCTTGTAAAAGAACCTATACAGCCTCTCAAAATTTTTGGGCATGGGAGGGTGTCGCAAATAAACATAGTATAAAACAAGAACAGTTCCCGCATATTTTAATTCTTCTTAAGAATTTATATAACAATAAAGATACTTTTATTTTTACAATTAATAAAAAGCCAATATTTCCTCACCCTATAAACATAAAAAATTATGCATCAGCGTTTAACAGTCTAAGAAAATTAGATAAAGGTTACGTTGAAAGACATGCTACATTTTCTAAAGAAGCTGATCCTTCTGCCGTAATTTGTGGTGAAATATTGTATAACTCATTGGATTATTATTTTACCCCTTTTAACTATGCTAAACTAATGGTTGAGAATGATTCAATCCTAGAATAAATTGTACAACATCTCCCTGCTTTCTGGGGCATCCCAAGATGACCCCACATTTAAATTTTTCTGTGCTCTTGATTTGTTGATTTATTACGGGCA
>DATKTE010000290.1:0-2911 GCA_035531295.1 Alphaproteobacteria bacterium | reverse complement strand
TAAACTATGAGCCCAATCTTGAGCAATTTTGGCAGTGTGTTGTGCGAGTCTATTCCTACACTCTAGGAAGTGGAGAGTGTACAATTGACCCCAAATTTGCAGAATGGCTTGTGAGTAAATTTAGGGAATAAAATACCCCTTCCGCTGCAAGCAGTGGGGAATAGCCCCCGAAGGGATTTAAAGCTTACTCCAGGGCACTTGTCGATTTCTTGTCTCCAAATAATCTACGACCTCTTGCGTCCTAAAGTGATCCCGGCCAAAATATTTAAGTAATAGCTGAAAGTATGTTTGTGTAATAAAATCATCTCTTAGTTTTTCTCCAAGTATAGAGAGATTTTTATAAAGGTAGCTCATATCATCAACTTCGATGGTTGAAAAAATATTGTTATAAATTTCTTCAGCTTTTTTATACTCACTTAAAGCTTTTAAAAAATCATTTTGTTTTTCATATATCTCACCTAAAAGAATATGAGGCCCTCCCTGGAGAGGGCTTTCATAAGGTTTTTTGTAAAATGTATTAAGTCCACTCATAACTGACGTTAAAAAATGAAAAGATTTTTCAAGCTTCCCCTGCTTCAGGTAAATAAAAGCTAGAGCTATCTCTGTTTTTAAAATCTTATAATTAGCTTCATGTGGGTAAACCTTCTTAAGACCTTTGTAATTGGCTTCAGCTAACATAGAGGCTTTTTCTAACTCTCCTAATTTTGCAAGAATTTCAGCCTTAAAAACTTTTTTAAAAAAGTGAACATAGGGGGGAAAGTCTGTTGCAGGAAGTTTTTCTATTGAAAGATCTATGTGTCGAAGGGCTTCTGTGTAATCCCCCTTATTTAAAAGCTGTGCGGCTCTTATAAAATAGTAAAGAGCTATGTAATTAACGTTGCTGATATGAGGAAGAAGATGTTCAGCTTTTCTTGCCGCTCCCTCAGCTTTCTTTAAGTCTCCCTTAAGATTATAGAAATCCATAAGATTGTTTACTAAGAGGAAGAAGAGCTCCTCTCTAGCTTCTTGAAGTTGGATATTTGTCAATAGCTTTTCTGCTTCCTCCGAGATAGAAGTTGCTTTCTCACAGTTAGAACCTAATGCCGTAAAATTAGCAAAAAGAATTAAAAATCTTCCCTTATCAAGAGGAGAAATGCTATTGTTATTATTCACTTCCTTCTCAAGCTCGTTTATTTTCGCTGACACCGTTGGGTAATCAGACTTAAAAAAATACAAAAAATGTAAGTGCTTTATTTTTAATTTTAGGAGCTCGTCCGATTGCAAATTATATTGATCGGCAAACCTAAGCAGGGATTGAAGGTGAAACTCAAGGTGCCTATCTTTAAAAAGGACCTTCCATAACTGATGAGAACTCTCTGGTAAATAAGTTGAGACGAGATTCGTTAATTCTTTTAAATAGTATTCCCTCTCCTCTTTATCGAGAGAGTCTCTTATAAAATCTTGTAACAATTCATGGATATTGAAGTAATTTTCTTTTTCTTCTTTATCTTTACTTTTCTCAAATATTGAAAGTGTGATTAAGGAAGAAAGAGCCTTATGAAAATCAAAGTCATTAACCTGCCTGTAATCCAGCATCCAGTCTTTTAAGAGTCTTTTTGGAATGTCTTGGCTACCTAAGAGACTTGAAAATTTCAATAATTCAAAAGCATGAGGAGAAGCCTTAATTTGCTCCAGGAGCAGCATAAATGTAGAAGAAACTGTGTGGCTATAATCTAAACGTTTTTGTTCCCCATTCTTTTGAGGCAGAACTTGTTCTTCTTCTTTCCAGAGAGCTTTCCTTTTTTCCTTATACAGTCGCAGGTATTCTTCTACCGAAAGAGAGGGGAATAAACCTAAATAAGTAGCTGCTTGGGCTAAAGCAAGTGGGTAGTCATTCAAAGTTGCAGCTAGCAAATCTAAGGAATCTTGCGAATTCTCAGAAAGAGATGCTTTTAAGTATTCTATGGACTCTTCTCGTGTAAAGCATTCCAATGGCATATTGCTTTCTCCTATAGATTGATTTCTTGACGTTAGAAGTATGGGGGTGTTCTTTAAAGCTTGAACCACAGGGGTAATGGACTTTTTTTCCTTAACATCGTCCATAATAAGAAGAGCTCCGAGGGAATGTTCCTTGCAACAGCTCTCGACGCCATCTATCCATTTTTCCAGCATTCTTTCATTAATGCTAGGTATCGGGCAGCCCTTGATTAAGTTCAACTTTTGCCCAAGTTCTCTGATCTGAGGTAAGAGGTCTTGGTTAGTATCCATCCACCAGATAACATCGTAGTCTCTAGCAAATGTATGAGCATACTTCCTTGCGAGTTGAGTCTTGCCCATTCCAGCCATTCCGACAATAGCAACGACGCTCTGTTCTTTTTGATTCTCAAGCTTTGTACGAAGTTCTTTAAGATTCTCTTGCCTACCCACGAAGAAAGAGCTTGCTCCAGGGATATTAGTAATAAGAGATTGTTCGCACTTGGAAGGAACACAATTCGCTTCAATCAGAAATGGGTTTCCAAAGAAAACAATGGAAATAATGAACATCTTTTTAATTGTAAATTGCTGAGTACGTTTCATATTTTCTATCGTATTTATGCTTTAGCTTTAGGGCTTTTCGTTTTTTTCAAATTAGAAAAAGGAATAATATTATTCCCTGCTGGGAGGATGATCTCTTCTTTCATGGGAGAATGGCTATGAAATTGATAGGGCATATGGAGTATAAAGTGGTTCCCCTTATATGGTTTGTGCTGGCAAGAAAGCGTCCCGCCTACTGACCTGACAAGTTTTTTTAGATCACGCCATTCAAGAGACATACAATCTAACGATCTTTTCTCTTCTTCTGCGAGTGGGTAGTTTTCTGTAGCGTAGCCGTTATCTCTAAATTCTATGGCAAGGCTTTCTTCTTTATCGAGAACGCTAATGTCTATTCTTC
>DATKTE010000289.1:0-5621 GCA_035531295.1 Alphaproteobacteria bacterium | reverse complement strand
TTCTTCCCAAGGTTCAGGAGGTAAAAAGTGTTCTGCAATTTCTAAAAGACTTATATTTTCTTCTTTGAAGGTCATGTGGCCATAACAAATGGTCCACCAGTCTTTGATGTCATGGAACTTTACAATATTTTTTTGCGCAAGCGTCCAAAATTCTGGCGTGGTGCCCACCAGTCCCATGGCTTCTAAACGAGGCTTAGCTTGATCAAAAGGAATGAGCTGAAGAATTCTACTATTCATTTGCCATAGATCTTCGGGATCAAGCTTGGGGGTTGCTCTTCCAAATCTTTTAATATCAAATTCTTTCAAGACTCCCTCTAGGCTGATGTGGGGTGTGATAGGATCTGAAGTTCCCAATTTTGCTAAAAGACTATTGATCGACATGGGCTCAAGCCCATCTCTATGAAGTTGAACCAAGCCAAGGCTTCCTTCTCGCTTAGAAAATCCTTCTCCTTGACGGCCAGAGATAAGAGCGAGATGAGCAAATTGGATCGAATTTGGCTTACCCTTTAGAGCTTCCATGATTTGAATTTGCACGGCGGTGTTTGTGACATGATCTTCTCCGCGAATGATGTGGGTGATATCCAGCTCTAAATCATCAACAGCCGTTGCCAAAGTAAACACGGGCGATCCATCCTCGCGAATAAGAATAGGATCATTTAAGAGTTCCCCTTGAAAGATAACGTCTCCTCGAATGAGGTCATTCCAGCGTATTTCTCCCTTTTCCATTTTAAAGCGCCAATGAGGTATACGGCCTTCTTCCTTGTATTTTTCAATTTGACCCGGTGTTAAGGACAAAGAAGCCCTATTATATAAAGGGGGCTTGCCGGAAGACAGTTGGATCTTTCGCTGCAACTCAAGTTCCTCTTGTGTTTCATAACAAGGATAAAGTCTTCCCTGAGATTTAAGAACTTCAGCGGCTTTATTATAGTTCACCAGACGGTCCGATTGCTTTATCAAGTCATCATAGGCTAAACCTAGCCAATGGAGATCCTCCTCAATCTGTTCAGCATATTGTTGCTTAGAGCGCTGGGGGTCTGTATCATCCAGACGCAAGATAAAGGTTCCTTTATGGGCCCGTGCATAAAGCCAGTTAATAAGCGCTGTTCTTGTGTTCCCTAAATGCAGGTAGCCTGTAGGGGATGGAGCAAACCGTAATTTTGTCATTGTTGTATCTTTGCAACTTTCTAAAAGATTTTTCTAAAATTGTTTAATTTTTTGTTAAGCACTCGATAAACCATGATATTACAGAATCTCGATAACTTTCAAGAAAGGATATGAATATGAAGAAAGTTTCATTACTTGCATTTTTATTAGCGACAGCGACAGCTGGTGTTACTGCAGCTTCCGCAGAAACACTAGTACCTGGTTGCCCAAAGGCTTTCCAAGGCTTTGGTCTTAAAGGAAACATTGGTTACGGCATTGGTCGTGGCAAGTTTAAGTCAGCACATAGAGCATCTGTATTTACTGTAGACGGTGCGCAGATTGCTGACACTAGCGATTATGGTGCACATCGGACTGACTTAGGCTTTGCTGGCGTTGACGGCGGTATCGGTGTAGATTATACACACCGTTTCTGTAATTGGGCACTTGGAATTGCTTTTGATGCCAACTGGGCGAACTCAAAAGCAAAGCACAGACATGCGCGCGTAATTCTTGAGGAAGGAAGTCTCGTAGGAAATGCTGCATCTAGCAAAGTTCACCTGAGAAACTCTCTTCAACTCTATGCTCGCGCAGGTTACGTGATCGGTGGCCAAGTCATGCCTTTCGTAGGTCTCGGTTGGGATAATTCCCAATGGAAAACCAACTCAAGGTTTGCAGGTCAGGGCCCATTGGCAGCTCCTCTTGCTGGTAGATTCCATAAGAGCAAGCGTATTAATAGCTTGTTGTGGAAACTTGGTGTTGACTTCTTAGCAACAAAACACTGCATACTTGGTTTCGAATACACCGGAACAGGTGGAGGTCGCATTAAGCGTCATACAACTTTCAATGTTGCACAGACAGAACTTGCTAATGGTAATGCTACTCCTGCTGCAACCTACCAGACAAAGTCTTCCTTTAGACCACAATACAACAAGTTTGCTTTGACACTTAAGTTTATCTACTAAACTTTTGTCTTGCGAACAACGACGGGTGTAAATCCGTTGTGTAGTTGAGCTTCGGCGGGTAACACCCGCCGAAGTTTTTTACGTAGGGCGGAAAACCCCTTTCAATCGAGCAACTCCCCCCACTAAATAATTATGATTTCTTAATAGAATATTCCAGCGTGTTGCAATAAACTTATTGCGTTTTCTTTTCTTGACTTGGACAAAAACAAGCGCAGTATAAGAATTGCATTAAGAGGGCTGCCAGCTATAAAAGCCCTATAATAAGAAGGAGGCTATAAATGCAGAAATTAACATTTTATTTAATATTTTCTGGGATACTGTTTTTACCAATGATGTGTTTTTGTGTCGATGATAAAGCCAAAAAACAGGAGGTTAAAGAAGTGGACTACAAAGATAAACCTAAATCCTACTACGAAACAAATCTTTCTAAGGAAGCTTTTTATGTTTGTCGTCAAAAAGGCACTGAGAGAGCATTCTCGGGTAAATATGATAAGTTTTATGAGAAGGGAACTTATATGTGTGCCTGTTGCGGTGGCGATTATCCTTTGTTTAGCTCGGCAGCGAAATTTGATTCAAAAACAGGGTGGCCTAGTTTCTGGGACCCAATTAATGCCTCTCACGTTAAACTTACTGAAGATAAAAGTTTAATTCATCGCTTCCTAGGAGTGCGGACTGAGGTTCTATGTGCACGGTGCGAATCTCATCTTGGTCATGTGTTTGACGATGGCCCCCCCCCTACAGGAAAACGGTATTGCATGAATTCTGTGGCACTGCATTTTGTACCAGAAGGGGAAAAAGTTAAAAGAACATTCCCAGCTGAATAAAGGGAAGCCTGATGAAGACATGGATATATATTTTTAGTTTTATAGGATTTATAGGAGGATTAACCATGACGCACGCAGATAAGCCTGTAAAATCGCATTCCACCGAAAAAGCTATTTTTTCAGGGGGTTGTTTTTGGTGTGTGGAAGTAGCTTTTGAGGGACTCCCGGGCGTATCTTCCGTTGTGTCTGGCTATACGGGTGGGCATACTAAAAATCCTACCTATGAGCAAGTTTCAGGAGAAGGGACTGGACATAAGGAATCCGTCGAAGTGACTTTTGATCCCAGCAAGATTACTTATGATGAACTCCTTGAAACCTATTGGAAAAATATTGATCCTTTTGATGCAGCAGGTCAATTTTGCGATAAGGGAGATTCCTACAAAGCTTTCATTTTCTATACAAATGAGACCCAAAAGAAGAAAGCTGAAGAGTCCAAGAAAAAGGTTGAAGCGCTGCTCAAAAAACCAGTCGTTACTGAAATTGAGGCTGCATCCACCTTTTATCCTGCTGAAGAGTATCATCAAAAATATGCTCAAAAAAACCCTATTCGCTATAAATTCTATCGCTATTCCTGTGGACGGGATAAACGCCTACAACAAGTTTGGGGGAAGTGACGAACTCGTTTTAGATTGAGTTTTGTTCACCCGTATTTCTTTTTTTCGGAAATCCGGTAGTATAGCTCCCGTTTACCCGCTCAAGCCTCCTGGGCTTCGCCAAAGATTACTCTGTGAAGAGTGGCGAAGGCGGAGACGCTTCGGGGGGTGAAATCCGATGAAGAAAAAAAATACCATGAGCCTAAGCCCATGGAGTTTCACTAAAAGAGGCTGAAATGATAAGAAATGGCTACTATCGTAATCCAACACTCCATGAAGGTAGGCTCGTTTTTGTAGCTGACGATGATTTATGGGAGGTTCCTCTTGCTGGGGGAAGAGCTGAAAGGCTTACTGCTGGTATGGGAGAAGCCAATGATCCTTCTTTCTCTCCAGATGGAGAATGGATTGCTTTCACAAGTACATATGAAGGTCACCCAGAAGTGTACGTCATGCCATCGAAGGGAGGAGAAGCCAAGCGTATTACCTATATTTCTGAAGGTTCTTTAGTTGTCGGCTGGACCGCTGCTGGTGAGGTTATCTTCTCATCAACCAAAAACAATCCCTTTCGCTTACGTTCTCTTTTTAAAACAGATCTTAAAATGGGAAAAGTTGAGCAAATTCCCTGCGGACCAGCAAATTACATTTCCTATGAGCCTAAAGGAAAGGGATGCGTGATCCAACGCCATGGCCATGGCTATGTTTCTTGGAAGCGCTACCGCGGGGGGACGGCCGGTGAGCTTTGGATTGATCGTCAAGGCAACGGAAAATTTCAAAAACTAATTGATATTAAAGGAAATGCTTTGTTTCCTCTGTGGGTACAAAATCGCATTTATTTTATTAGCGATCATCAAGGGCACGGTAACGTATACTCCTGTACACCTGAAGGAAAAGACCTCAAACGTCATACCTCCCATGAAGATTACTTTGTGCGAGGATTAAGCCACGATGGTACTACTTTTGTGTATACGGCAGGGGGGAGTATTTTCAGGTTTTCCCTTGAAAATAAGACGTCTGAAAAAATTGAAGTTGATTTTGTATCCTCTTTCTCTCAACGTGCCCGAAAGTTTTTGGATGCAGCCTCTTATCTTTCGGGATATAGCCTAGATAAGACTGGATCTTCCCTTGCTGTTATCTCAAGAGGACGTCCTTTCTCATTTTCAAATTGGGAAGGAGCCGTCCGACAATATGGTGAAAAAGATGGCATTAGGTATAAGTCTGCCTCGTGGCTGCACGATAATAAACGTCTTTTAATTGTCAGTGACAGAGAAGGTGAAGATCGCCTTGAAATTCATCCCTTAAATCCTCTTGATGCCTCAAAGATTCTAAAAAAAATGAGCCTGGGGCGTATCTTATCTATCAAACCCTCTCCAACACAAGATGAGGTCGTGCTGATTAACCATAGATGCGAGCTTTTTCATGTCAATTTAAAGAGTCAAAAATTTCACCTTATTGATAAAAGTTCTTTCGGAGATATATGGGGGTTAGATTGGTCTCCGGATGGAAAATGGATAGCCTATGATTACCCCCTGAATGATCGCTTAAGAGCTATTAAGCTTTGTGAAATGAAGAATTTTAAAAGTCATGTTGTAACGCGTCCCTTGCTAGAAGATTTTCGTCCAAGTTTTGATCCTTTAGGAAAATTTCTTTATTTTCTATCGAAGCGGACGTTCTCTCCCTATTCAGATAATCTTCAATTTGAAATGGGCTTTCCTAAAGGGACAAAACCTTATCTCATTCTCCTCGATGAAACTTTACCTTCTCCCTTTATTCCTCAACCAAGATTCGAAGAGGCTAAGCCTAAGAAAGAAAAAAAGGAGGAGGGGGTTAAAAGTGTCAAAATTGACTTGAAAGGGATTGAAGACAGGATTCTTGAATTTCCCGTTCCTGAGGGAGATTATACAAGTATTCGTGGCATTCCTGGAAAAGCACTTTATCTATCCAGACCTCTTCAGAGTTCTTTGGGCGGAGAAGATAACGACCCTTCCACGCCTGGGAGCATAGAGTGTTATGACTTTGTGACAAAGAAAGAAGAGACCCTGATTCCCAAAGTTACTTCCTTTACCCTTTCAGGAGATTCTCAATGGCTTTGTTATTACGCC
>DATKTE010000288.1:0-9444 GCA_035531295.1 Alphaproteobacteria bacterium | reverse complement strand
AAGGGAATAAGAAAAAAGAGAAGGAGCCACCCATAGGGTACAACAATCGCCCAAAAGGGTGATCTAAAAGAATTTTGTGTTTTTCTTAAAATCCTTTTCATACGGTCAGTACAATACTGTTTTCAGCGCGCCAGAACAGGTAGACTTGATCGTCCCACGTGACGGGTCTTTCAGCAAGACGTACAATATTCGGCTGCGTTGCGAGTACAATTTTACCACTTTTAAGCTCCACGTGGTAAATGGAAACGTCGCCCAGGTATCCGATATCTTTCACGATTCCTTTGGTCGCATTCCTTTTCTGTTCAGGAGGGGCGGTAGCAATCATAATTTTTTCAGGACGGATGGCAACTTTCACTTGAGACCCCACGGGGACATCAGCCGAGTGGCTTACATACAGCTCACAGCCTGCTTCTTCCGATTCCACAAGAATATGGTCTGTTTCATCTTCCACAACGCGACCTTCAAATTTATTGATAGAGCCAATAAAATCTGCAACATATTCTGAATGAGGATACTCATAAATTTCATTGGGCGTTCCAATCTGTCGCATACGACCATGATCCATAATGCCTAGGCGAGAAGACATGGTCATTGCTTCTTCTTGATCATGAGTGACAAGGATGAAAGTAATCCCCACTTCTTCTTGAATATTGACGAGCTCAAATTGGGTTTGCTCTCTTAACCGTTTATCAAGCGCAGCCAAGGGTTCATCGAGGAGCAGAAGCTTGGGTCTTTTGATCAAGCTGCGTGCTAACGCAACCCGCTGACGTTGGCCTCCTGAAAGTTGATGGGGCTGGCGTGCACCCAATTTATCCATTTGAACAAGCTTCAAAGCTTGTTTGACTCGCTCACGGATCTCGGATCTAGGAATTCGTTCTTGCTTAAGCCCAAAGGCCACGTTCTGTTCAACGGTCATGTGGGGGAAAAGAGCGTAAGACTGAAACATCATATTAACAGGGCGATCATAGGCGGGCCTGCGGGTAACATCCACACCATCAATATAAATTTTACCACTGGTTGGCATATCAAGTCCCGCTAGCATGCGCAAAAGTGTTGTTTTTCCACACCCTGAAGGCCCAAGGAGAGAGAAAAACTCACCCTGAAAAATAGATAAAGTAACATCATCCACAGCAAGGGTTCCCCGGAATTCTTTAGAAACTCCTTCTAAATGGATGTATGGCTTTGCTTTTGGATCTTGCCACGGCTGTAGCTCAATTCGTTTGGGTTTTTGGGCCATTTGCTCCTCGCCTTAACGTCCAATTTTCATACGCGTCCATTCGCGTAAACGCAAACGCTCATATTTTGGTGTATGTGTCTTGTTAACATATAACTTAGCAAGGATTTCTTTTGAAGGGTAAATCAAAGGATCGCTGCGGATAGATTCCTCCATAAAGGAAAATGAGGAGGGAACGCTATTGGCAATGGCAATGGCATTTGTGACTTGGGCAATGATGTCAGGTCGTAGAATAAAGTTCATAAAGGCATGAGCAGCATCCGCATGAGGGGCGTCATGAGGAATAGCCAAAGCATCGATCCATAAATCTGCGCCTTCTTCAGGAATCACATATTCAATTTCAACCCCTGTTTCTTTGCTCAGGTTTCTCGCAAGAAGTAGATCCCCAGAAAAACCTTGAACAAGACAGTAATTCCCTGACGTTAAATCTTCTGTAGCAGGTTCAGCTTGGAATTTCCTGATAAAGGGACGGATATTGGAAAGAGCTAAGGTTGCTTTCTTTAAGTCTTCTTCACTTCCTGAGGCGGGATCCAACTTTAAATAGCTAAGGACAGCGGGAAATACATCAACGGGTGAATCAATAAGCATGACTCCACAATCAGCAAATTTTGATACAATGGCAGGATCAAAGAGCATAGCTAGGCTTTTAAGGGGTGCCTTAGGATTTCGCTCAAGTATTTTCTTCTTATTATAGGCAAACCCAGTTGTCCCCCATATAAAAGGAAGGGCATACTTATTGCCCGGATCGGCCTCTTCCATCCGTTTCAAAAGCTCAGTGTCCACACCTTTCCAGCTAGGAATAAGGGATGACTGTAAGGGCTGATAAAGATGGGCTTCAACTTGACGCGGAAGATAGGGCCAAACGGTAACAACCACGACATCGTAGCCAGAATTGCCTGTAAACAACTTCGTTTCCATGACTTCAGAACTATCATAGACATCGAGATTAACTTTGATTCCTGTTTCTTTTTCAAATTGTTTTAAAATTTCTGGCGTTAGAACATAGGCCCAGCAATAGACGTTTACGGTTTTAGAGGGGGTAGCTTGAGTGTGAGACATAAGAAATAGAAAACAAATCCCAAGAATTATTTTTTTAAATAGAAGTTGAGTCATGTTTTCTCGTGTCCAATATTTAGTATCTAATGACCTTGTGACATACCTTGGACGAAAGTGAAAGATTTTTTGTATAGGTTGTTTAATCTAACGGAGTAAATATTTCTAAATCGGATATCACTAAAAGTCTATTACGCTTTTACCCTAGCCCACACAAAAAAGCTTTATCATTGAGGGCTATTTCAGCTGGGAATTTAAGGTCTGCCTTAAAAAAAGCTAGTGTCAGGGTCCCTGTTTGTGATGGCTTTGAGAGCTTGAATGCGGAAGGGATAAAGGCCAACAACAGCTCCCCCAAAGGCTGATGAAATCAAATGAACGCATTGAGTACCCCCCTCATGCGCTCTTAAATTCTGCACGCAGTTCACATTATGAACTGTAAATTCTTAGATCGTATCCTCGTGCGTCTAGCGGTAGCCTATACAAACTCGAAAGCTCCAAGACTTCGATAGATTGCATGTTTAAGCGTTCACATAATTTCTTTTCTTTATTACAATAATAATATTATGTTTTTATTATAAAACAAACACAACATAAAAAATAATTTATACATTATGTAAAAAACAATTACTTTCTTGAGAAAAGCAAAAGACAGAAAAGTCGTCTAAAATATATTTACAAATTAATTTTATTTTAATTTTTACTTGATATTCTCTATTAAGTAATAATTAAAGAAAGGAACGCATCACATGACTATCCCATACAAAACCCTTGGCTTGGTTTTGAGCTTGACTGTGATCTCTCATCATTGCTTTGCTGTACAAGTAACGTGCCCGCGGCGAGAGAATTTTTCGCATGCAAAGGCGCCCTCGACTATTCCTGATATGCCTTTCGAGCTTTACATTCCTTCACGCGCCCCTTGGCAACCTACTCCTACAGTTACGACAGAACCTATTGAAGGGAAAGAATGGTATATTAAATGTGACTATGGGCAAGAGCTAGTCGCACTTCTTGATCTTAAAAAGGCTGAGTATGATTGTGTCGCTGCTGGGAATGCGATCAATTGCACTGCAAAGTAATCCTTTAGAACATCGTTCGGTGGGGATTGCGAATCTCGAGGGTTAATGCCCACCGGTTTCTGGAGGAAGGATTGTAAAATTGGTGGGTTGAAGGAAACCCACTGTTTTGCCTTTATGGGTTAGGATGGGGAGACGTGGTTCTAGCCGTTCATATAGTTCCTCATCCAGAACTCCCAAAGAGTGTAAAATAGCTAAGAAGGCAGTTTCAGCAGCTTTAATGTTGCCATCATCAATTTTTAAAGCAATACCAAACCCTAAGGAAGGGATGATACCCACTTGAACACCACCTGCCCCGCCTTTGCATAAAACTTCGCCTTTGGTGAGTGTTATAACCCTGGTGTCAAACCCACCCGTTCCCGAGATCATTTCAGGATGCGCTTTAATCGCAGACAGAATGCGCTGGATGGCCTTTTGACGAGGATAGTGCAGGTGAGATGGATCAGCAAATCGAGCCATCGCAAGCGCAATATTATAAAGAGGGAAGGCAAAGGCAGGAATCCCACATCCATCGGTGCCGTGGGGTGTATGAGTCATATCTACGCCCATCATTTGACCCAAAACTTGCTCTACGCGTTGTTCTGTGGGGTGCTCTTTAGATGTATACCCCTCAAGAGGTTCATTTCGATGAAGCGAGGTCGTCAGAAACCCTAAATGTTTCCCCGAACAGGCATTCTCCAAAATAGAAGGCTTTTGGTAGATGTTTGGCAAATTTTTAGTGGATAAAGTGTAAAGAGGACGGTGAATACCACAATCCAAAATTCGCTCATCTTTTCCTAATTTTTGAAGCCAGCTTTCAAGGACTTTGATATGCATTGCTTCACCAAAATGCGAGGCACATGCAAGAGCAATTTCCTCTGAGGTAAGGTGGAAGGCATCAGCTGCCCCCGTTTCAATAAGAGGCAACGCTTGAATAAATTTAAGGGAAGACCTACCAAAAACAGGTTCATAAATATTTCCCCAGCTTCGAATGACTTGCCCTAGCGAGTCTACAACTGCAGCTGTGCCTCTGTGAAATGACTCAGTAGTACGACCTCGAGTCGCTTCAACCATAACCGGATTTACCATTGTTCCTCACCAAATTTATTTTCAATCAAGCTGACCAAAGAAGAAACGGCCTTGTCGGCGTCAACGCCTTCTCCTTCTATAAGGATTTGAGCCCCCTGCCCTACTCCCAGCATGAGGAGTCCCATAATTGACCCAGCAGGTACACGCATGTCTTGATAGCAAACATAAGTCATAGCTTGAAAAGACTCAGCTAGATTAACCATTTGTGCTGAAGCACGGGCATGGAGTCCTTTACGATTTTGAATCGAGACTATTTTTTTAACTATTTTGGACATGAGCTTCATTCAGGACATGGGAAGCCACATGTATGTACTTTCTTCCTGCTTCTTGAGCTAAAAGAACAGCTTCATGGAGTGTAGCTGTCTTTCTAACACTCACAAGCTTAATGAGAAGAGGAAGGTTCATGCCGGCCACAATTTCTACATTTCTTCCTTCTAATAATGAGTGGGCTAAGTTTGAAGGCGTCCCGCCAAACATATCCGTTAAAATCACAACGCCTTGCCCATCTTCAACGCTGTGAACGGCCTTTAGAATTTCTTGTCTCTTCGCTTCAATATCATCATTAGGAAACAAACTAATGATAGCGAGTTTATCTTGGCTGCCAACGACATGTTTAAGAGCTTGTGCAAACTCTTCCGCAAGGTGGCCATGACTAACGAGTACAATCCCTATCATCTCTTTTGACTCTTTTTTAAATCTCTATGTCTTAATTTTACCTGTTTTTTTTGCTCTTGTAACCACTCTTTAAGTATTTTTGCTATAAAGACGGAACGGTGTTGCCCGCCAGTACAGCCCACAGCAAGTGTTAAATAGCCTCTCCCTTCTTCCTCAAAACGAGAAAGAGACATGGAAAGAATTGATTTTAGGGACTTTATAAAAAAAGGAAATAGCTTGTCCTTTTGAATATAGCTCCCCACTTCAGGATGTTCTCCGGATAATAAACATAATTCTTTAATATAAAATGGATTTTTTAAAAGACGAGCATCAAATACCATATCTGCCTCACGGGGTATGCCGCAACGAAAGGAAAAAGAAGTGATAAAAATACTTAGGCCTGGGGCTTTTTTGGGTAAAAAATGTCTTCGTAATTGTCTCCTAAGGTCAGATGGCAAGAGAATACTTGTATCGATAACAAGGTCTGCATGTTCTCTAAGAGGAGAAATTAAATGACGTTCAAGGCGGATGCCATCAATAACACGCCGCTCAAAGGCTAGGGGATGATGCCTACGTGTTTCATTATAACGGCGCGCAAGAACATCATCATCACAGTTAAAAAAGATCAATTGTGTTTTTAAGTGGGAATTTTGCCCAAGTTTTTTCATCTTTTCTAAAAATTCATCGGAGGAGAAATTGCGTGTCCTAACATCCACAGATACTGCTAAAGGACGAGAATCATCATGAGGAGCGAGTGCCACGGGTTCAAGAAAAGAGAGGGGCAAATTGTCGATCGTCTCGTATCCCATGTCCTCAAGGGCTTTTAAAGCAAAAGAGCGACCTGAGCCTGACATACCTGTGATAAGGAGGACTAATTTTTTTGATGCATCATTTGGCATGGAGATCATTTTATCCTTATTCATGAATAACCCGCCTTACCCTCATGCGTCATCCCGGAATTTAGAAAATCTAACACTGAGCATAACCCAGGGTCATCATGGGTTTCTAAATTCCGGGATGACACTTGTGAGATTCTCTTAAAACACAACATCCGCCTGCTTTCGAAGAGATTCAGGAACAGAAACGCCCATTTTTTCTGCAGCTGAAAGATTAATGTGAAATACGAGGTTTTTAGGATTTTGGATTGGAATTTTTTTAACGGGGACGCCTTTAAGAATATCGCTAACCATTTCAGCGAGGATAAAACCTGATTGTCGCCAATCAACGCCATAGGCTGCAACAGCTCCCCGACGCACAATGTCTACATCACTACCAAAAATTGGAATTTTGTTGTGAATACCGATCTTAAGAATAGATTCTAAGCTGGAGATAACCGTATTGTCCGTTGGAAGAAGAATGGCATCAACCTGTCCAACAAATGTTTTCGTAGCGGAAGACACTTCGCTGCTCTTGGAAACAGTTACTTCCAGAATTTTAATACCTTGTTGCTCAGCAGCGGCCCTAATCTCCTGCACTTGTTTTTGTGAATTGGCTTCGCCTGAATTGTAAATAACACCAATAGTCTTAACCTGAGGAACAAACGTTTTCACAAGATCAATTTGTTGCTTAGAGGGAACAAAGTCCGTAAGACCCGTAACATTCTTAAGCCCTGTAAGCTTTGCTGCTGCGGGGTCTGTCACCGCACCGAAGACAATGGGAATTGTTGAAGTTGAAGCCGCCACGGCTTGAGTCATGGGAGTTGAAAGTGTCACGATCACCGTAGGGTCAAGGCTTGTAAGCTTATGGCCAATTTGTACTGCAATCGTGGGGTTACCTTGAGCATTTTCATAAGTCCAGGTTAAGTTTTTACCCTCAACATAACCGCGTTCCTCAAGTCCTTTTTTTAAGCTTTGGCGGAGCGTATCGAGGGCCTGATGCTCCACAATTTGTCCAACAGCCACATGAGCTTGCGCCAGTGTATACGCATTGCTACTCAGCCCAAAGAGGCCAACTAAAAACCATCGCCAGAAAGAGCGCATTTTTCCTCCAAAAATTAGTGGGCTTGAACACATGTGACTTTTATCTTCTCTGCTGTTTTGGCATTAATAGACATTTTAAGCACATTCGGTTTTTCAACAGGAATATCGCCTGGATTCGTTCCATTAAGAACTTTAGCCACCATTTGACCAACTTGCTGACCAATTTGTCCTTGGTCATACGCATAAGCTGCAAGTGCCCCTCGTTCAACAGATTGGGGATCACTCACGAAGAGAGGTTTGTTGGAATCTATGCAAATTTTTACCAACGCTTCAAGTCCTGAAACGACCGTATTGTCATTACCTACGAAAATAGCATCAACACGGCTAACAAGGCTGTGTGCGGCAGCTTGAACATCAGCCGATTTGGGTGCGGCCGCGGTGACGATTTGAATGTTTTTTTTCTTTGCCAAGATTTTAAGTTGGTCAAGTAAGGATACGTTATTTACTTCACCGGGATTATAAACAACCCCTAAGGTTTTGAGATGGGGAACACAAGTCGCCATAAAATCGAGTTGCTCTTGAAGGGGGGGAATATCTGCAACCCCAGTTACATTACCTCCCGGGTGATCAATAGATGTAACGATTTTGGCTGCCAAAGGATCGCTAATCGCTGCGAAAATGATAGGCGTTTTCTTAACATGTTGAACAACCGCTTGTGCAGAAGGCGTTGTTATAGGAACGATGACATCAAGGGAAAGTCCTGCAAATTTCTGGGCTATTTGAGCAGCTGTGGTTGGATTTCCTTGGGCATTTTCAAAAATGACGGTAAGATTTTTACCTTCCACATATCCTTCTTTAACAAGACCTTCCAAAATTCCTTCCCGAATTGCATTCAATGAAGGATGATCAACAATTTGAGTAATCCCAATGGTTTTGTTAGCATAAAGGGCTGGCGAATAAACAAGACTGATAAAAAGGGTTAATGTTTTAAGATATTTTCGAAATTGGTTTAAAAGTGTCATTGTGTTCTCTCTTTGGCATAAATTGATGGGATATTCGTACATTTGAATAGGTCCACCAACGCCAATAAGGAGAAGCCGTGTAAGAATTGTAATTGGTATTATCCATGGCTATCTCCTTTCCTTATCCAATAACCTTAAAGGAATCTTAGAAAAAAAGAAAGGAGGAAGTCAAGGATAAATCACAACTAATCTTCTCCAAAAGTAATAAGCAAGAAGGCCATGAGCATGATAGTCATTCTTGAGCAGACTTCCCCTCCATGATGTCGCATAATTGGTTTAGTAACACTTTCTTAAATATCAAGATAAATTTTCATAAAATTATATATTTATTTCAGCTATTTTGTCATGCTGCAACCGGCACTTAATCACCTCTCCTATTTGGAGAAGTCAGCACGAATCGACTGCTGAGAGGATCTTAATAAGGCAAAATAAGAGAAGCCATAAGCCCCCCATGCCTCTCTGAAGGGATTAGCTTAATATCCCCCCCATGGCTTTGGGCGATATCACGGGCGATGGTTAGGCCCAACCCCACACCACCCGTGGCCAAATTGCGAGAGGGGTCCAATCGGAAAAAAGGTTTAAAGACTTCTTCTACCTTTTCAAGAGGAACACCTGGACCATCATCTTCGATAGAAATCATAAGATAATCGTCTTTTGTAGAAGTCGTTACCCAAACTTCATTACCATAGCGAGTCGCATTATTGATAAGATTTGTAAGACAGCGTTTAATAGCCTGGGGCTTTATGCAAAGGATAGGAAGGGCATGCGGTGTATAGTGAACAACTTGATCGAGTTGTGCTCTCCCATCAACCGCTTCTAAAAGCAGTTTACTCATATCTGTTTCTTGGGTTTCTTCAAGCCCATCGCCTCGGGCAAAAGTTAAATATCCTTCTAACAAATTGCCCATTTCTTCTACGTCTTTTTGAAGACCTTCGACCTCTGTTGTTACAGGCATCATAGCGAGCTGTAAACGCATGCGTGTTAATGGTGTCCTTAAGTCATGGGAAACACCGGCAAGCATATCGGTTCTTTGGGTCAATTGACGATGGAGGCGTTCTTTCATACCCAAAAAAGCTTGAGCAACTTTACGGATTTCAGTTGACCCTTCAGCTTTAATGGTGGGAAAGGAACGTCCTTTCCCGAACCTGTCAGCAGCAATAGCAAGCCGGCGTAAAGGTCTGACTTGATTGTGCATAAAGATAGAGGCAACAAGAAGGAAAAAAGCAGATGTACCAGCAACCCACATGAGAAAGAGAGAAAAACTTTTACTGTAAAGACGTTTTCGAGGAGCAGTAAATTCCAATACGCCTCCCTTAACAGCTGTTTTAATAATGATCTCTTTTGAGTTAATATCGAACGTATAGGGAGCAAATATTTTCTTCTTAAGAGCAGCATCTAGAGGGCTATCGCGCCATTCTTCA
>DATKTE010000287.1:0-4583 GCA_035531295.1 Alphaproteobacteria bacterium | reverse complement strand
GAGGTGAAATATGCCAAACGAAATCACGATCAAAATTAGTAACGATCTAAAATCACTAGTAAAAAAAGCCATGGTATACGAAGATATCCAGGCATCGGCAGCCGAGCCACGCATTGCCTCGCTAGTCGAAGCTGCCAAGCGCGAGTTTAACGACGATATCAATAAAGTGGCGATTAGCATTAAACTGGTCGAGGATTGATTTTGCCTGATATCACGATGTGCCAAGGCACAGGATGCCCTTTAAAAGAAAGGTGCCATCGCTATACGGCCGAGCCTTGCGAGCGTAGACAATCATACTTTTCTGTACCCCCTGTAGTCGATGGCAAGTGCGATCATTTTTGGGATAATGCAAAGGAACGAAAAAGAGAGGATGTTGACAATGAAATTCTTTAATAAGCAGCTCCACGAGTCCATTTATTTTAGTGCGTATGGGAAAGGTAGAGATTCAGGAATTCGTATTGAATTTGCTGAAACCCATACACATAGACCCTCTCTTCTTCTTGAGATTGACGAAGCTATCGTTTTTCAAAAATATCTATCAGAAGCGATTGAAAAAGCGAAAGAGCGTCAAAAGCAAAGTGAAAATGATGATGAGGATGATGAGTAATGGAATTTTCGATCTTGGGTGATGGAAAAACGATAGAAACAAATTTTGGGAGGAGAATTGATATTTCTTCTCTAGCTGAAAATAAACCCATAGCATGTGGTTCTCCAATGGTAATACAAATTCACCCTGATTTTATAAAGCGAATTGAGGATTTGGAGAGGCAAGTGATGAATTTGCGGAACGCAGGGCGTGAAATGAGGGAGTTTCATGATTGCAAATCACCATTTGGCGACATTATTTGCAGAGAAGAAAAAAGCTCATTTGATGACGAATATTTTCTTGAAGTTATTATAAATCAACATAAGGTTGAAGTAGAGGAGTGTCCATTTTGTGGATATACTTGCGATAACTAGGTACACATGAGCAGCGTTACAACATGCACATACCCATGCAACTCTTGCGAAAAAAGCAAGCAGTGCGACTGTGTCATCGAGTCGCACACGCTTGTCGATGTTGACTTAAGGACGAAGGCGGTTGCGAAGTCATGTTTGCCGACTTGCGTTATTCTTTAGCCCCCTGGCAAATGTGTCTTTCTAATATTTCCAATCTAGCTTCTAATTCTTTCATTCTTTTTTCAGTAGCCCCATTTCTAGCGAAAATCCCACGTCTTACTTTAGCCGAAGATTCTTCGACTTTATCCATGCGCGCCTCTAAAATAACAATTTCACTATCCCTAAAAAAGTCCAGTTGAATTAGCGCCATTTCTTTACCGATGTTTAATTTTGTCTGTATTATATATCATGATTCGATGTATAAATACTATCAAAAAAACAGGGGCATTTATGAGTAAAGAAATGAGACATTTGAAGTTGCTTAAACAGATAGAAAAACATTTGCTATCATGTGATTCGAGCGAATTGATGGGATATGCAAAAAGAAAAGCAGATTTAAGCATCAAATTACACGATTTTTCGAAAAAAAATGACTTCAGCCCTGTAGAGTTAATTGGTTGTGCCATATTTGTTTTTGCTAATTCATGCGAAGAATCAGGACTAAATCATTCTGATTTTAAAGAAATAATTGATTCTTTCATAAATTCAGGGAAGTCCCTCTGGATTGAGTTTAAAGAAGACGAGAAATCATGAACATTATTGTTAAGGCAATTCGCATCGATGGACAGACTTTTTTCATTCCCGAAAGTCCCGATGCTCACTTCATTTGCAGAATCTCGGGAAAACCCGTGATCAGTAAGAGGCAATATACAGAGATGCGAAACTATGGGTTCCACGTGGAGATTATTTGATGGAAAATAAATTATTCGGTCTTTTATGCGTAGTTGTATCGGTTTGTTTATTGACGAGTATTACCAACAGTCAACACATGCGCGAGATGAATCGCGATATGATAAAAACCATAGATAATTTCTCAAAGATGAAAATTGAAGTTAGGGTTGAAGAGTAATTCATTGTGACGAGCCATGGCGCAATGGGCGCCATGGTTTGGTTTCTTTAAATTTATTCTTGATCGTAGTGGATTTTTGTGGAATAGTGTTTCTTTTTAGAGGTAATGTATGACAAACCAAATTGATTTTTCAGTTACTATACCTTCGTTCTCAAAATATCTGTCTAAAATTGATAGGGAGATTGAAAAGTTTAGAGAAGAAGATGCGTCAACATATTTAGAGCATAAAAAAATCTTGGTTGATTTAGAGCGCTCTGTGCAACGTGCGATTAAGCTTCTAAATTATCTTCATGACATGGCTGTGGAACTATCTGCAAATGTTTCAAGTTTCGCTAATCATAAGTGGTTAAGTGAGGTTTGCCCTGTGTGCGATAAGCCTAGAGACGATCATAGATATAGTGGATTTGAAATGTGTGAACCCGAAGATGATTAAATTTATTCTTGATCTCTCTCCCTCCATCCGCTACTATGAATTTATAGTTTTAAATATAGGGTGTTTATGAGTGATTTAAAGAAGCCGAGTAATTGTGTAGGTAAGCCGGACGCTAATCCAGTTGGCAGACCTCGAACAGTTTCTTTACCCCCCGATGAAATGGTTTTGCTTGGCAAAGAAATGGTTGCATGGTGCGAAGAGAACAAGCCTATCCATCTTTCAAAATGGTGGAGCATTCATAAAGATATCTCCGATGATGATTGGGAATGTTTAAAAAGAGCACCAGAATTTTTAAGGTATTACACTAAAGCGATGCGAATTGTCGGTTTTAATTACATTGATAAAGATAGCAGCGTTGATAACAGAATTAAAGATCGATGGCTAAGGGTTTACTTCAAAGATTTACGCGCTCAAGAAGATGAGGACGCTCGATTCACATCAGCTCTCAAACAGAAAGAGCAAGCAGTTATCAGTGAGCAAGACGCTAAAAAGCTAGATTCTTTTGTTCAAGCGATTAACGAAGCTCAAGAAGCGTCCATCTCTCGCAAGATAGATGACAGTAAAAGCAAAGAAGAACAATAGTCGTAATGGTTTATGGGTGCTAACATCGCATCCTGCGGTAAGTTTTCGATATTCTTTATCATTTCATCGAGCATATTCAACAATTCTTTTTTAGTTGGCTTGCTCGTAGTCTCTACATCAAGCGGTTTTACAGCATCTTTCTCTTTTATTTGTGGGATGATTTCATTACCCTGATCGTCAACGCGAATGAAGTTAGCCCAGTCATTAGCAGAGCACTTTAAAGCATTACCTCCGTCAACACTTATCTCCCCACATTTACACAACACTAAATCAGTTGCATGGTAACTTTCGATGATGCTATTACATAGCTTGCATTTTGCACGATTAATCACAGGAATCCTTTGAAAAATTCACCCTTAGCGCCGAAGCAAATTGAATTTATTGTTAATAGTAACGCCCGTTGGAACTTTGCGCATGGTGCTGTTAGATCAGGCAAAACAGTTTGTACAGTCATCAGGTTCATGCAGGCAGTAGCAACATGTCCAGATAGCAAAATATTTATTGTTGGTCACACTTTTGACACGGCATATCGTAACGTAATCAGGCTATTAATGGAAAGTGAGGAATTGAGCATATTCAGACCCTTCTTGACATGGTCTGGTAAGAAGCTTTACTTCATGGACAAAACGATTATTGTTTTAGGGGCAAAGGACGAAGGGGCAGTGGGTAATTTTCAGGGTGACACGTATAGTTTAGTCTACTGCGATGAAATGACGTTGTACCCACAATCTATCATTGAGATGATTAACTCGCGTTTATCTAAAGAGCATAGTAAAGGATTCGCTGCTATGAATCCCGAACATCCAACCCACATTCTCAAGCAGTGGATAGATAGAGGTTTAGCAGGGGATCCAGACTATTACTCACTGCACTTTGACATAGACGACAACCCATTTCTTCCTTCTTCTTACAAACAAAGTCTCAAGAACAGTTCAGCAGGCCTGTTTTATAAGAGGAAATATCTAGGTCTGTGGTGCATGGCTGAGGGGTCAATATTTGACTTTTTCGACACTAAAATTAACGTAAGAGACAGACCGCCACGCGCAGCAGAGTATTGGATTGCATCTATAGACTACGGTCAAATTCACCCTTTTGTTTGCTTGTTAATTGGTGTCTCAACGGGTAAATACGATCAGTCAGGCAAATGCATGTGGGTTGAGAAAGAGTATTTCTGGGACTCAACAAAGAAGAAACGACAGAAAACGAATAGCGAGTTTGCAGATGATGTTAAGGAGTTTCTAGAACCCTACGCAATTAAATGTATCTACATGGACCCAAGCGCTGAAGCTTTTCAACTAGAATTGCAGCGTCGAGGAATGCACGTTGTTCACGCTAATAATGACGTTCTTAACGGCATTGCTCACACAGCTTCAGAAATGAGAAAAGGCAATCTATTCATATGTTCAGAGTGTACTAATACTATTAGACAGATTGAAGGGTATGTTTGGGATAGTAGAGCAGCTGCAAGAGGGGAAGATAAGCCGGTCAAAGTGGAAGATGACGCGGTGGACGCTCTAAGGTATGCTGTCTATAGTCATAAGGTGGCAGTTTATGAACCAT